>JANMSU010000292.1:0-2335 GCA_031389835.1 Chloroflexota bacterium | reverse complement strand
GTCTCAAGGCCGGTACCGCGACGAAGCTCGTGCTCAACATGCTCTCGACGGCGGCGATGATCCGATCGGGCCGAACGCGCGGCGATCTCATGGTGGACCTGCGCCCGACCAACGCGAAGCTGCGGGAGCGCGCCGTGCGGATGGTGCGGGACGAAGCGCACATCAGCGAGGGCGAGGCGCGGGCGCGTCTCGAGGCCGCGGATTGGAGCGTCCGCAAAGCGCTCGAGCGATGAAGCTCATCGTCAACGCTGACGACTTCGGCTACACCGAGAGCGTCTCGGCCGGCATCCTCCGCGCGCATCGTGACGGGATCGTGACCGCGACGACGTTCATGACCAACGCGCCGCACACCGCGGGTGCCGCGAAGCTGGCACGCGCCACGCCATCACTCGATGTGGGCGTTCATCTCGTTCTGAGTTTTAATCGGCCTTTGGCCGACATCGCACGCCTCCGCAGCCTTGTTGACGAAGATGGAAAGTTCCTTCGCGCCACGGAGCTTCTCCGCCGAGACATCGACCGCGAAGAAGCACTGCTCGAATACCGGACGCAGTACGCAAAGGCCCGTGAGCTCCTGGGCCGCGAGCCCACGCACCTCGACACGCATCACTGGGTGCACGACCATCCCGCACTCGAGTGGGCGATCGGCGAGCTCGCGCTCGAGACCGGGGCGGCCGCCCGCATCCACTCGGACGAGCAGCGTGACCGCCTTCGCTCGCGTGGCGTGCGCACACCCGATCACTTCGCGCGCGAGTTCCAGTACGAGGGCAAGGTCGGCGTCGAGGCGCTCCTTGATCTCCTCGGGCGCATTGCGAAGCGCGACGGTGTTACCGAGCTCATGTGCCATCCCGGGGAGACCGACGCGGCCCTAGTGACGAGATCGGGCTACGCGCGCGAGCGCCCGACCGAGCTGGCGACCCTCACCGACCGGCGCGTGCGCGCCACGGTCCAGGAGCTGGGCATCACGCTTGCGACGTTCGCCGACGTATGAGGAAAGCGCTGTGGGTCGTTCGCGACAGGATCACGACCGCGCACGCGATCGACGAGCTGCTCGCGGATGCGACATCGCGCGGCATCTTCGACGTCGTCGTGCAGGTCCGCGGCCGGGGCGACGCGTACTACCGACCCGGGCTCGAGCCGCAGGCGCTCGCGCTTGCCGGCACCGATCTGGATCCCCTGGACCATCTCGCGCGTTTCGGCGCCACCGTCGGCGTGCGCATCCACGCCTGGGGGAACGTCTTCTTCGTCTGGTCGGACAAAGACGGCACGATGCCCACGTCGCCGGCGCATCTCGTCAACAAGCACCCGCAGTGGCTGCTCCGGCCCGGCGGCGTGAAGTATCTCGACCCCGTCGGCGGCTCCGATTGGGAGGGCGTTTACATCGATCCGGCGAACGCGGCGGCCCGGGAGCACACCCTCGCCGTCTTCACCGACATCGTGTCGCGCTATCCGGTCGAGGGCTTTCACTACGACTACGTCCGGTACCCGCAGGTCACGTATGCGGCGAGTCCGGACGATCACGAACACGTCACCGCGCTGGTACGCGAAGGCGCAAAGCGATTGCGCCGCGCCCGTCCGGGCATCGTGATCTCCGCCGCGGTGTTCCCCGATCCGAAAGTGGCGCGCGACCGCGTGCTGCAGCGCTGGCCCCAGTGGACGGCGGAAGGTCTCGTCGATCTTCTCTGCCCGATGGCGTACCGCCGCGATACCGCGGAGGTCGAGCGACTCCTCTCTCTGGCGCGAGCGGCCGCTCCGCGTACCGAGATGTGGGGCGGTCTCATGGCCTACAAAGGTGAGCCGCAGCTCTTGCGCGATCAGGTGCGCGCCGCGTCGCGCGCGGGTTGCGAAGGAGCGATCCTCTTCGCATACGACCCCGATTCACGCGATCTTCTGGATGTTTTCGCCGAGGCTTAGCGGCGGCGTTACTCTCTTGTCCCCGTGCCGAACGAACCGACACCAACACCGGTCGCAGCCACTCCGCCTGAGGAGCCGCGCCGCCCCGACCCCCTCGCCGCGGCCGTCGCCGAAGGTGTCGTGAAGCTGCGACGCGAGGCCGGGTTATCCGAACGGGCCGCCGCCCGAAAGCTCGGCACGTCGCAGACACAGCTTCGGCGGATGGAGGATCCGCGCTATCTCCCCTCGCTGCGCTCCCTCCAGCGGGTCGCGCTGGCCTACGGCTACACGCTGAATGTCGCGTTCGAGCGCGAGGACGCCGCGGCCAAGCGCCAAGCACTGGCGAAGGAGCCGAAGCCGAAGCGGGCCGCACCACCGCGGGCGGCTAGAGGGTCCGCGTCACCTTCGAAAGCCCGGCGGGCTTCTCCGGGTCGCGTCCGTGCCG
>JANMSU010000287.1:0-4218 GCA_031389835.1 Chloroflexota bacterium | reverse complement strand
GGCGCGATCTTCCACGCGAGCATCAGCAATGGGAAGTTCCACGGGATGATCTGGCCCGCGACGCCGATCGGCCGCGGCTTGCGATTCGGGAACGCGTACTCGAGCTTGTCCGCCCAACCCGCGTAGTAGAAGAAGTGCGCGGCGGCGAGCGGGATGTCGACGTCACGTGATTCGCGGATCGGCTTGCCGCCATTAAGCGACTCGAGAACGGCGAACTCGCGGGCCCGCTCCTGCAGGATCCGGGCGATGCGGAAGAGGTACTTCGCGCGCTCGCTGGGGCGCAGCTTCGACCACGCGCCGTCGAACGCGCCACGCGCGGCCTTCACCGCGCGATCGACGTCGGCCTTGCCCGCTTGCGCGACCTCGGCGAGCGGCTCCTCGCGCGCGGGATCGATCGTCGTGTAGCGCTCACCAGAGAGCGGCTCGACGAACTTGCCGCCGATGAAGAGCCCGTAGCGCTCCTTGATGCGCACGATGTCGCGCGCCTCTGGCGCGGGCGCATAGTCCCAGGCGGTCACCATCGGCGCTTTTTCCGCGCGCCGCGCGACCTCACCTTTGCGCTCAGTCAACGGTGAAGTAATCCGGGTTCTGGTAGTGGCCGGTGCGCTCCTTGCGGATCTGCATGAGCACGTCGTTTAGGAGGGTCGATGCCCCGATCCGGTAGCGATCGGGCGTGAGCCACGCCAGTCCCAGCGTCTCGTGCACCTGCACGAGGAACTGCACGGCCTGCTTGGACTGCCGTATTCCGCCCGCGACCTTCATGCCAACGACGCGACCGGTCTCCTCATGGACATCGCGGATGACCTCGAGCATGCAGAGCGCGATCGGCAGCGTCGCGTTCGTAGCGGCCTTACCTGTCGATGTCTTGATGAAGTCCGCGCCGCCCGCGATCGCCAGAAGCGAAGCGCGGCGCACGTTGTCATAGGTGCCGAGCTCGCCCGTCTCGATGATGACTTTCAGGTGGGCACGGCTCCCGCAGATCTCTTTAACGCGGACGATCTCGTCGTACACCTGCGCGTAGCGACCGGAGAGAAAGGCGCCGCGGTCGATGACCATGTCCACCTCGTGCGCGCCGGCTTCGACGACCCAGCGCGTCTCGTCGAGCTTGACCTCGAGCGGGGACTGGCCGGATGGAAAGGCCGTCGCGACGGACGCGACCTTGACGTCCGTACCGCGCGTGCGCTCCAGGGCGTACGGGACGAGGTTCGGGTAAACACAGATCGCGGCGACCGAGGGGATGCCGGCATCGCTTGGGTCGGGCCGGATGCCCTTCGAGCTGAGCGCCGCCACCTTGCCGGGCGTGTCGGCTCCTTCGAGCGTGGTCAGGTCCATCATCCGGATCGCGAGATCGAGCGCGAAGAGCTTCGACTCACGCTTGATGGAGCGTTTTGAGAGGACATCCGCGCGCTCCTCCAGCGCCACGGCGTCGACGGAGCCGAGGCGCGGGAGACGCGGCTCGAGAGGAAGCTCGAAGCCGCCGGGGAGCGCGGGTGCGGTCGCCATGACGTTGAGGATATTCCCGTGCTGCCGCCCTCGGGCGCGGCCTAGCGGATAACGGCCTGCGAGACGAGCGCGCCCCGCTCCAGCCCAACGCTGGGAGCATTCAGCGCGGCGCCAATGAACGTCGCGTAGCTGGTGAGGACCTGCACGTGCGGCTCGCCGTACGCGCGACGCCGCACCGTGGCCACGACCAGGATCCCCGCGACCGCCTCCGCGATGCCGGGGATCGGCACGATGATCGCGCCCTTCGCGTCCGGCACTGCGCGTCCGACGGCTCCGTTCGCAACGTCCCAGGAGATGGACGCGTGCCGCTGCGCTTGCGCTCGCACCAGCTCGCCGGCCATCTCGCGCTGACCGACGGTCGGTCGCGCCGTGCCGGTCGCGGCAACGAGTTCGAGACCGCCGGTGGGAACGACGGCGTAGATGAGAGCCGCATCACCCGGCACGACCTCGAGCGCTCCCTCCGCAAGCAGTCGCAGCACATCCGGTGTCGGTCCCGACGCCAGCGCGAGCGCGACTTCCGCGAGCGCGCCAAGACGTCGACCATGCGGGTCGAATCGACCCCGGAGCAGGCGCATCGCACCGAAGCCGGCGCCGATGCCCATGAGCGAAAGCGCTCCCAGGCCATTACCGCCCACGCGGATGATCGGCTCACCGATCTCGTGCCCAGTGCCGGCCCATAGCGCGAGATTCGCGAGGACCGCGAGGATCCCGGCGACCACTCCGAGCTCGGGTCCAAAGAGCGCACCGGCGACAGCGACCGGGATGAAAGAAAGGATCGCCGCCGACGCACCGAAGGTGGGCTCGAACAGCAGGAACGCACCGGCGTATGCGACGAGCAGGATGCCCAGCGTCGCGATCGCGCGCTGTCGTCGCGCGAGGCCGCCGAAAGCGCGCGATACCCCGCGGGCGGTCACGACGATCCGCGCGGCCGTTGGTGGAGCGGACGACTGAGGCTTCGCCACGCGACGGATCTCGGCGATGAGCGTCCCGAGCGGCGTGTCCTTCGGGACGAACGCGGCAACTCCCGCCGCGAGCGCAAGCTCGCGGATGCCCTCGTCGAGCGTGAACATCACGACGGCGATCTCCGGCGTGTCTTCGCGGAGTCGCGCGGCCACATCGAGTCCGCGCTGACCGGGCATGCGGTGGTCGAGGATGACGACGTCCGGACTCAGGTCGCGCGCGAGCCGCAGCGCCTCGGGCCCATCGGACGCCATGCCGATCGTGACGAGATCCTCGCTCGACGCGATCGCGCTGCGGAGGCCCTCACGGACCATCGGGTTGTCGTCCGCGATGATCAGCCTGATCTGCCGTTGTGCCGGTGCTGTGTTGGCGGGAACCTCGCGCGCCCGCTCTTGGCGCGCGACCGCGCGATCGATGTCGGCGCGCGTCGCGTAACCCAACCCGATGAGGATCGTGCCGAGCGGCACGCGCTTACCCTGACGAAGGCGCTGCTCGGCCAACGCCCGCTCGAGCTGTTGCGGCTGGATCACGCCAGCGTCGACGAGGAACAGCCCGAGGCCGGGGTCCGGAGTGGGCTGTTCGAGAACCAGCTGCAGCATTCGCACCAGATCGAGGGGGCCGAACGGCTTCACGATGTATGCGGTCGCGCCGACGGCGCTCGCGAAGGCGCGGCTCTCGGGATCATCTCGCGCGGTGAGCATCACCACGCGCACGTCACGTGTCGATCCGGTGCTCCGAAGCTCGCGACAGACGATGAAGCCGTCCCGCGGGCTCCCCTCGAAGAGGACATCGAGAAGGACGATCTCGGGATGATCGCGGCGCGCGACCGTGAGCGTTTCCTCGGGAGTCGTCGCTTCGAGCACGCGCCAGCCCTGGGCCATGAGCGTCACGCGCACCAGCGCGCGGACGGCTCGGTCGTCGTCCGCGATGAGCACCGTTGGAACGTGCTTGTCCGACCTCTTGGCCTCTTCACTCACCGCAGTCACTGTCGGGCCTTGCCCGACGGCCGGTCAAGCCTGACTTTAGTCGCAGTCAATGGAATCGCCCAAGCGGGCTGCGTGCGGCGCCGCCGCGCCGCGCGCGGAGCGCCGCATCGACGTGGAGACGCTGCGCCCCCGGACCCGATCACCGTGCGCGCGGCGGATCGGTCGGAGAGTCGATCGTTCTTCGCCGGGGCAAGTGTGCTCACCGTCGACGAGGAGCTCGAGCGCACGATCGTTCGTCGCGGGCCCGCGCGGTGCGCGGGTCGTGCTCGTCGCGGGACATGGACGCCGAACTTGCCGTCTCATACGCTGCCCATCGGTGGATGTGGGGAGTCTGCGGAGGGTAGCCATGGTCGCCGCGGCGCCGCGCGTGCCAACGACGAGACGTCGCAAGCACGTCGTTCTCGCTGTCGCGGGAGTCTTGGCGCTCATCGCTCTCAACATCGCGGTGTACCTGGCCCCGATCGACTACCGCGCGCTCACCACGTTCGCGTATGCGGGCGTGTTCGTCGTTTGCTTCGTCGCGAACGCGGTCGTCGCGATCCCGATCCCGTACATCCCGATCATCGCGCACATCGGCGCGACCGCTGAGAGCCCAGCGCTCGTCGTCGCCTTAGGCGCACTCGGTTCGGTCCTGGGTGAATCCGTCGCTTTCGTGGTCGGCCGAGCGGAACAGGGGCTGGTCTCCGAGCATCCTCTGTACAAGCGACTGCATCGCCTCGCGGAACGAAAGTGGCTCGCGGGCCTTGTGCTCTTTGGGTTGGCCGTGCCG
>JANMSU010000277.1:0-3561 GCA_031389835.1 Chloroflexota bacterium | reverse complement strand
GTGCGCGCGCACGACGATGTAGGTGGACTGCGCGACAAGCAACGCGGAAGCGATCGGGCTAAGGAACCCGAGCGCGAGCAGCAGGCCGCCGAAGAGCTCGACGCCGGCCGAGATCGCCGCCCACAAGGGCGCGGGGCGCAGCCCCATCCGCGCGATCCCGCCGGTCCAGCCCGCGAAGCCGGGGCCGCCCCACCAACCCAGGACCTTCTGGGCGCCATGCGCGGCGAAGGTAAGCCCAATCGCGAGCCGCACGATCAAGATGCCCGGCACCCGACTATTCGGTGTGGTCAATGACCGAACGCCCTCTAGGGACATATTGCGAACCTCGCCCAGGCGACGGCGACGTTCCGCGTGAAGGGTCGCCGCCGCCGAGCCAGAGACGTCCGCCGTGTTGCTGAGCGAGCCGTCGGCTGACGTAAAGACCGAGGCCCGACCCGGGGACATGACGCGTCTGTCGGGTGCGTGCATGGAGCGGATCTGCAGAGGGAGCGAGCGTTACGGAATCGGCGCTTGTGTTCCTGAGAATCGGGAGTAGACCGAGGACATTCCTCCGGACCCGCAGCATCGTCCGTGCCCTAGTGCCGGCGAGGTGCTCCACAGGGCCCTGGGAGCCAGCGTCCCGATTCGCGAATGAGGGGTGTGCGTCATGTCTAGCAATCGAAGTCTCGGGGGAGGTATCGGAATGCGTGGGGTACTCGCGTTCTCATTTAGCCTGGCGTTACTGCTCCTGGCCGCGGTTCCGGCATCCGCCGCTCCAGCGGAGACCACGACTGTGACGGTCAAAAACCAGACCGACGTGTTCGTGGACTCCCATCCTTGCACCGGCGTTCTTGGAACGATCACGACGATCTCGAACGGCGTCATGCACACCACGACGAAGGACGGGACCACGCACACGACCTTCACGCAGGCCGGCACATTCAGGTTTGTTCCGCTCGCTGCTGGCCCGACGTTTGTCGGCCACTTCGCGATCTGGGGCGGGTTCAACGTGAACAACAACAACGTGAGCGGGACGTTCACCTTCAACGTCACCGGGAAGGGCTCGGACGGATCCCGTTTCAGCGCGCACGCGTTGGAGCATTTCAGCACGAGCCCCGGAGGACCACTGCTGCCCAACATGTTCTCGAAGTTCCACTGCTAGCGACCGAGCACAGATCCTGATCGAAGAGGCGGCCGCGAGGCCGCCTCTTTCCTTGCTCCCAGCCGCTCCTCAATGGAACAACACCACACTTTGAAAAGCTTGTTCTAGGTACCCAGGCACTGACCTCGCGCACGGCGGTGCGTTGTTTCTCGACGAGCTGGCGGAGTTCTCGCCTTCGGTCCTCGAGACTCTCCGAGAACCGCTCGAGGAGGGCGCGGTCACGATCTCACGCGCGGGCGCCGCGGCGACCTACCCCGCGCGCTTCACTCTCGTCGCGGCGATGAACATGCCCGTGCGGGTCCCAGCCGCGTTCCAGAGGGGTGGTATGCACGCGGCTTCACCGCGCACCTCGCCGGCGAGCAGGGGTCACTGCAGTCGGTTGAACGCGCCGCGACCGTTCGTCTCGCCATCAAGCGCGTGACCGATGCGTACACCTGGGGCGCTCTCGACGAAGCCGACTATCGCGAGAAGCTCCGCGGTCCTCAAGGGACAACTCGACCGTCTCGATACGGCACCCGACGAGCGGCGCATGATGATCGCGATCAAGGTCGCACAGGATTTGGCGGCAACTTGGGACCGTGCGCGGCCCGAGCGCTGAAAGCAGCTTGTGGCGGAGCTGTTCGAAACCATCCGCACCGGCGGCGGTCGCATCGTATCCGTGAAGCCGAAGTCAGCCGTGATGCCGCTCATCGCGGTGACGGTCTCGGATCTGCAAACCAAAGACTGGCGGTCCCGACCGGATTCGAACCGGCGATCTCGTCCTTGACAGGGACGTATGCTAGGCCGCTGCACCACGGGACCACGCGCTGCGAGAGCGTTTTGTGCCCCCCTCGCGCCTCACCATTCTGACAGAGACGCAAAAAGAGGCGGCGAGTGCGCTTCCTTTCACTCGCCGCCTCTGCCGGTGTGGCCTATGTCAGTCGCTAGGTCGCCGCCAGTGCCCCCTGCCGAAGACGCTTCGTCACTTCGTTCGTCAATCGGCTGGTCCTTGCGAGCCCCGCGAGCGTGAAGTCGAGTCCAGCTTCCTTCAGCTCCTCGTATCCGAGCCCCCGGTACAGCCGCTTGCCCGCGACGAAACACATCTCGTCATACAGGACAGGCCAATCAGCACCTTTCCGCTCGAAACAGAAAGCAATGAAGTCGATCGCCACCTGGGCGACTTTCTCGTCTGGCATTCGTCCCCCTCCCCCAGATGCGACATGACGCATCATCCGCACCCTCTAACGAAGCAACAAGGGCTTTCGTCCACGTTCTTGTCCACAGGTTCATCCACAGGTTCGAAGCACGTTATCCACATGCCGTCGACATCTCATGTCGCTTTCTTCGTCCTCCGGTCGGAGAAGCGACGCCGCTCGCGGTGACGCGCGCTCGCGCGGTCGAGAGCCTCGTCGCCGAACTTCTCGCGAACCGCATCGAGCGCGGCGTTGAGACGATTCGTTCGAACGTGATCGAAGAGTCCGAGCTGCCGTCCGATCTCGATCCCGGAAACGGTCACGCCGACTAAACGCACCGGACTGGTCCGACCAATGCGGCGATCTTCGGCGAGCGCGTCGCGTAGCAATTGACGCGCGGTGTTGAAGATCCGCAGATCGTCGTCCGTAGGCTGCGCGAGCGTGCGCTGCCTCGTGCGCGTTTCGAACGGCGCCACGCGCAGCTGAAGCGTGATCGTGCGACCGCGAAGCTGCTGGGCCCGGAGTCGGCGACCGACGCCCTCGGAAAGGGCCAGGAGCATCGATTCGATCGTCGCTCCGTCGAGCGTATTGCGATCGAAGGTGTGCGAGTGCCCGACCGACTTGGGCGTGCGGCCGTCGCCGACGACCACACCCTCGTCGATGCCGTGCGCGCGCTCCCAGATGTGGCGGCCGTGCTCGCCGAGGCGCGTCTCCAGCACGCTGGCGTCCATCGCGGCCAGGTCGCCGATCGTTCGAAGACCCCAACCCTCGAGGACCGCTCGCGTCTTCGGGCCGACACCCCAGAGTCGACCGAGCTCGAGCGGCGCGAGGAATGCCTCCTCGCCCCCCGCCGGCACGATCACCAGGCCATCGGGCTTGCGCAGGTCAGAGCCGATCTTCGCGCAGAGCTTGTTCGTCGCCACCCCGACCGACAGCACCAGGCCGAGTCGCTCGCGAACGTCTCGTTTGAGCTCTCGAGCGATGTTGTTCGCGCCCCCGAACAGGTGCTCGGTCGCGGTCACATCGAGGAACGCTTCGTCGAGAGAGATCGGCTCGACCAGCGGGGTCCGCTCGGCGAAGAGCGCCATAACGCCGTCGGAAGCCTCCTCGTACTTCTGACCGTCGCCCGGGACGAAGATCGCGTCGGGGCACAGCCGGCCGGCGGTCTGTAGCGGCATCGCCGAATGGACCCCGAAGGCGCGTGCCTCGTATGACGCCGCGGCCACGACCCCGCGGTCGCCCGGGCCG
>JANMSU010000193.1:0-2821 GCA_031389835.1 Chloroflexota bacterium | reverse complement strand
CGGTGTCGCGCAGACGGCGTTCGAGGTCAACCTCCTCACCGAGGACAACCTCCCCTCGTACCACCGCCTGATCCACAAGATGTTCAGCAAGGGCGACGGCGCGTGGAAGAACTGGATCAATCGCTGGACCGCCGAAGAAGGTCGGCACGCGATCGTCATCCGCGACTACCTCATCGTGACGCGGAACATCGATCCGATCATGCTCGAACGCGGTCGCATGCAGACGATCCTGACCGGCTACGACCACGATGTGGACGTGCTGCAGGGGCTGGCCTACACGGCGTTCCAGGAGCTCGCGACGCGCGTGTCGCACCAGAACACCGGCCGCTATTCGGAGGACCCCGTCGCCGACAAGATCATGACGCGCGTCGCGCAGGACGAGAACCTCCACATGGTCTTCTATCGCGATTCGCTCGCCGCGATGCTCGAGGTCGCGCCATCCGAGGTCGTGAAGGCCATCACGCGCGAGGTCCTGGATTTCGCGATGCCTGGCGCTGGTCTCGCCGGCTTCACCCGTAAGGCGGCGCGCATCGCGGACGCCGGGATCTACGACCTGCGCATCCATCACGACGACATCGTCTGGCCCCTCTTGCGCTACTGGAAGATCTTCGAGCTGACCGGTCTCGATGCCGAGGCCGAGCAAGATCGCGAGCGTCTTCGGCGCTTCCTCGACAAGCTCGACGGTTCGGCGCGCAAGTACGAAGAGCGGCGCGCGGCGCGCCGCGATCGCGAGAGCAGCGCCGCCAAATAGCTTCGGCTAGCCTCGCGAGTCCGTGACCCTCTCCACCGACGACGCGCCGAGCTATCGGCGGCTGTTCGCGATCCCCGGTTTCCCACGGCTCGTCGCGAGCATGATGCTCGCCCGCACCGCGGGCCAGATGGTCGCTCTCGTCCTCGTGCTGCTCGCGCTGCAGGAGTACGGCTCGGCGGAGCTCGCGGGTCTGGTCACCTTCCTGGCCGTCGCGCCCGGGATACTGGCGAGCCCCATCGCCGGCGCCCTGCTCGACCGTCACGGCCGCACGCGTTTGGTCGTGCTCGACTACTTCATCGCCGCGGCATCGCTGGCGCTGATCGCCGGACTCGCCGCGGGCGACGCGTTGCCGGTTCCCCTCCTGTTGCTCATCGTCACCGTGTCTTCCCTGACGCAGCCTCTGTCCAACACCGGTGTGCGAACCCTCTTTCCACTGATCGTCCCAAAGCGCATGTGGGAGCGCGCGAATGCGATCGACAGCAATGGCTACGTCGTGGCGAGCATCGTCGGGCCGGCGCTCGCGGGCGGCCTCGTCGCGGGTCTCGGCTCACCCACGGCGCTGGGGGTCACCGCGGCGCTCTTCGGCATCGCAGGCGTGGTGGCCATCGGTCTGCGCGACCCAGCCACCCCGACCGAGACCGGCCGGCTTCTGGGCGATGCATGGCGCGGCCTCGTCTACGTCACGCGGCATCCGACCTTGCGCGCGCTGGCGCTGTCCGTTTCGACCGCGAATCTCGGGTGGGGGATCTTCTTCCTCACACTGCCCGTCCTCGTATTACAAGAGTTCGGCGGCGGTCCCGAGTTCGTTGGGCTCCTTTTCGCTGTCCTCGGGGTCTCGGGATCGGTCTCGGTGCTGCTGATGGGCCGGGTGTCGACGCTCGGACGCGAGCGTCAGCTGCTCGCGGCGTCGATGCTCGGGCATGCGGCTGCCTTCGCCTTGATCCTGCTGTTCCCGAATCCCATCGGCGCGGCGATCGCGATGATCGCGCTTGGGATCAGCAGCGGGCCGTTCGACATCGTGCTGTTCACGCTCCGGCAGCGCCGGACCGATCCGGCCTGGCTGGGCCGCGCCTTCGCGGTTTCGATGGCCCTGAACTTCGCCGGCTTTCCCATCGGCTCGGCGATCGCGGGTGTGATCGTGCCGCTCTCGATCGCGGCCGCGCTTTCAGCGGCGATCCTGTTCCAGATCCTCGGCGCGGTGTTCTCGATGGTCACGATCCCGGCGGACGAGCCGGACGCAGGTGCGCTTCGCGCCCCGCCGCATTAACGTGACGGCATGATCGCTCGCACGCCATTCGGTCGCACGGGACACGACAGCACGCGGACACTCTTCGGCGCAGCCGCGCTCTCGCGCGTTCCACAGGACGTCGCCGACGGCGTGCTCGATCTGCTCGAGCGCTACGACGTCAACCACATCGACACAGCTGCCAGCTACGGCGATGCCGAGCTGCGGATCGCGCCGTGGCTCGCGGGCGCGGGACGTGACCGCTTCTTCGTCGCGACGAAGACGGGGCAGCGCACATACCGCGAAGCGCGCGACGAGATCCGGCGCTCGCTCGAGCGCCTTGGCACGGACCACGTCGACCTGCTGCAGCTGCACAACCTCGTTGACCAGACGGAGTGGGACACCGCGATGGGACTGGACGGCGCCCTGCGCGCGGCCGTCGAAGCGCGAGACGCCGGGCTCGTGCGCTTCATTGGTGTGACCGGTCACGGTCTCCGCGCGCCGGCCCAGCATCACCGCAGCCTCGAGCGATTCCCTTTCGACTCGGTGCTCTTTCCCTACAACTACGTCCAGCTCCGCGATCCCGGCTACGCCGCCGACGTGGAGGCTCTGATGCGCGCCTGCGAAGAGCGTGGTGTCGCGATGCAGACCATCAAGGCGATCACGCTCGGGCCGTGGCACGCCGAACGTCCGTCGACACCGACGACCTGGTACGAGCCGCTCCACAACGAACCTGACATCGCGCTTGCCGTGCGCTGGGTCCTCGGTGACGCGCGCGTGTTCCTCAACACCGTCGGCGACGTGGGGTTGCTGCCGAAGGTGTTCGATGCGGCGTCGCTTGGCGG
>JANMSU010000182.1:0-3886 GCA_031389835.1 Chloroflexota bacterium | reverse complement strand
CGTCGGTGGCGCCGACACGCTGTACGGACCGTACGCGGTGAAGAACATCGCAGGTGTCGGCAAGGGGATCTCGACGATCGTCGTCCAGAACACCGGTACCGCGAGCGCGACGCCCTCCCTCGTCTTCACCCCGCTTCAGGGGAGCGGGACCACGACGTTCGCCGGACCCGCGCTCGCGGCGGGTGCGGCCTGGGCCTTCGACCCGCGCTACACCAACGGCAACACGACTCTGGCGCTCTGCGCCGCGGCCGCCTCGACCGGCTGCCTTGGGAACGGCGAGTACTCGTTCGTCGCGAGCGGTGGGTCGGGCAGCAGCATCGCGGCCGTCGTGAACGTGATCGGCGACACCACCGCGGCTGGATACTCCGCGCGCACGCAGCCAGCGACGCGACTCTTCCTCCCGAACGTGACCCGTCGCCTCGGCGGCGCCGACGGCTGGTCGACGCCGCTGGTCCTTCAGAGCATCACCGCCACGAGCCTCAAGCTCTCGTGGTATCGCTTCGTCGACGGTTCGCTCGCCGTGTCGCAGACCTTGCCGATCACGCCGAAGCAGTCGATCCGCATCGACCCGCGCGACGTGCTTGGCCTCGCGGATGAGACGCAGTACGCCGTCGTCGTGGACGCGATCGGCGGGACCACGACGGGCATCGTGATCGAGCTGAACTTCCAGGGTGGCGACGGCGCGATGATCTACGAGGGGTTCGCTCGCTAGCGACGCGCACTCCCTAGCATTCCGCCGTGGTCGCGATCCGGGCCCAGCATCTCGAGAAGCGTTACCGGCTTCGGACCGGACGCGCCCCGACGCTCAAGGAGCTCATCCTTCGTCAGACCTCATCCGCCGAGGTCGTGCACGCGCTGAAGGACGTGAGCTTCAGCGTCGAGCGCGGTCAGTGCTTCGGCGTCGTCGGCGCGAACGGATCGGGGAAGTCGACGCTCCTCAAGCTCATCGCGGGAACGGCGAAGCCGACGTCCGGAACGATCGAGGTCCAGGGCCGCATCTCCGCTCTGCTCGAGCTCGGCGCCGGATTCCACCCGGACTTCACCGGACGCGAGAACGCGTACCTCAACGGCTCACTGCTCGGGCTCACGCGGAGGGAGACCGAGGCCGCGATGCCGGCGATCGAGAGCTTCGCGCAGCTCGGCCGCTTCTTCGACGCGCCGATCAAGACGTACTCGAGCGGCATGGCGGCGCGCCTCGGCTTCGCGGTCGCGGTGCACGTCGATCCCGACGTGCTCCTCGTCGACGAGGTGCTCGCCGTCGGCGACGAGTACTTCCAGCACAAGTGCTACGCGAAGATCGCGGAGTTCCGCGGCGCCGGGAAGACGATCGTGCTCGTTTCGCACGACATCGGTCTCATCCAGCGGCTCTGCGACCGCGCGATCTGGCTCGACCAAGGCCGCGTCGCCGCGAGCGGAACCGTGCGCGACGTCGCCACGGCGTACCACCTCGAGGTCGGCGAGCGCGAGCTGCGCGAGCGCGCGCTGCGCGGCGAGGTCGGTGGCCGCACCGGCTCGGGCGAGATCGAGATCGTCTCCGCCAAAGTGGTCGGCAGCCAGGGTTCCCCGAAAACGCTGCTCGAGATCGGCGAGCCCGTCTCGCTCGAGATCGTCTACCGCAACCCCACCGGTTTGAAGGACGCCGTGTTCGGCGTGTACGTGTACCGCGACGACGGGACGGGCATCTATGGCACGAACACCATGCTCGACGACGTCGCCGTGCCGCTGCGTGACGAGGGCGTCGTGCGCTTCAAGATGGATGCGCTCGCGCTCCTGCCCGGCGCATACGACGTCGACGTCGCCGCGACGGATCGCTCCGACCGCCACTACGACTATCGCCAGAAGGCCCTGAACTTCCGCGTCGTTGGGTCGTCGCGCGAGGTCGGCATCGCACGCCTGCCGCACCGCTGGGAGTTCGATTGATCGCGTTGACCGCCGCACGTGGGTAAGGAACAGTGGCGGTCAAGGGAGACGCTTAGATGACAAAGGCGCGAGCTCAGCGGGCGAACAAGGTGAGCCCGCCGACCAAGAAGCGTCGGCTGAGCGAATTCGGAGGGATGTTCCCCTCGTCGAAGCCGTATCTCGGCGTCGATGCGACGCGCCAGCAAGTTGCGCGACAGCTCGGCGAAGAACTGGACCGAAAGATCCGGAAGCGTTGACGAGCCAACCGCCGGTCGACCTCGACGGGATCCTCGCCGAGGTCCGCGCGCGCGTCCGAAAGAAGCGCGAGAGCGGCGAGTACGGAGCGGATTTAGACGCTGCCCTCACCCTGCCGCTGCCGGGCGGTCGGCCGATCTTCAGCGAGGAGCTGAAAGATCCGTTCCAGGCGCTCCCCGAGGTCCTCGACGGGGACGTCACGTACGACGCGAAGAGCCGCAAGCGCTACGTCGGCCCGGTCATCACGTTCGCGCGGCGCGTTCTCATCAGCCTGCTGCGCTGGTACATGGCGGCTATCGCGGAGCGGCAGGAGCGCGTCAACCGGCTCGTCGCCAAAGCGTTGTTCGACCTCCGCGACCGGCCGACACCGGGTCTCGAGAAGCGCCTGCGCAAGCTCGAGACCTGGCACGAGGACTTCGTCGCCGCGAACCTGCACTCGGTCTACTTCCAGGCGCGCTTCGGCGGCGACGAGCCGGTGATCCGCCGGCAATCCGAAGCGTTCGCGGAGCTCTTCGCCGGTCGCAAGCGCGTTGTGGACCTCGGCTGCGGCCGCGGCATCTTCCTTGGTCTCATGAAAGACAAGGGCGTCGGCGCGTACGGCGTCGACCTCGATCCGCGCATGGTCGCGCAGTGCGCCGAGCGCGGGCTCGAATGCGTGGAGGCCGACGCGCTCGGCCATCTGCGCTCGCTGCCGGACCGCGCGATCGACGGCATCTATGCGCGGCACATCGCGGAGCACGTGCTGCCCGGCGAGCTCGTCTCGATGCTGCGCGAGGCGCGCCGCGTTTTGATGCCCGGCGCGCCGCTGGTGTTCGTGACGCCGAACGTCGCGACGCTGACTGTCGGCGCGCATTCCTTCTGGCTCGATCCATCGCACGTCCGCCCGATCCCGCCGGAGCTCTTCCGCTTCTACCTCGAGGTCGAGGGCTTCGTCGATGTCGACGTGAAGACGTTCGAGCCGAGCGAGAAGCGGCTGTCGGACAAGGTGAGTGACGCGACGGTCCGCGAGAACGTGAAGCTGCTGAACGAAACGCTGTTCGGCGACCGCGACTACGCCGTCATCGGGCACGCCCCGGCATGACCGCGATCCACCAATTCCATCCCACGCTCGCGCCCGGCGACGCGATGAGCAACCACGTCTTCGCGCTGCGTGATCGCCTGCGCTCATGGGGTTACGAGTCGGATGCGCATGCGATCGACATCAAGCCCGGCGTGGAGAGCGAAGCGCTCTCGTACCGCCGGCTGTTCCGAACGGTCCGGCCCGAGGACACGCTCATCCTCCATTTCTCGATGGGCAACGAGGTCTTCGACCAGCTCATCAAGATCCCGGCGCGCCGCGTGCTCGTGTACCACAACATCACGCCACCCGAGTTCTTCAGCGGCATCAACGACCACGCCGCGGCGTTCGCGCGTCTCGGTCTGCGGCAGCTGGAGCAGATCGCGCCCGCCATCGAGCTGGGCATCGGCGTCTCCGCGTTCAATCGCCAGGACCTTCACGACCTGGGCTTCAAGAAGACCGAGCACGTGCCGATCCTCATCGACTGGAAGCTCTACGACACGGCGCCGGATCCCGCGGTGCTCGCGCGCTGGAGCGTTTTCGGGCGCAAGCTGCTGTTCGTGGGTCGGATCTCGCCGAACAAGCGCCACGACGACCTGCTGCGGATGTTCGCGTACTACCGCGCCGTCATCGACCGCGAGGCGCAGCTGCTGCTCGTTGGCTCGTGGACCGATC
>JANMSU010000189.1:0-5541 GCA_031389835.1 Chloroflexota bacterium | reverse complement strand
AGCTCATCGCCTCGGAGAACTACACGAGCCCCGCCGTCATGGAGGCAGTGGGCAGCGTTCTCACGAACAAGTACGCCGAGGGCTACCCCGGCCGGCGTTACTACGGCGGCTGCGAGTGGGTCGACGTCGCCGAGTCGCTCGCCATCGAGCGCGCCAAGGCTCTGTTCGGTGCTGCCGCGGTCAACGTGCAGCCGCACGCCGGCGCGCAGGCGAACATGGCGGCCTACGCGGCGGTGATGCAGCCGGGCGACACGATGCTCGGCCTCGCGCTCGACCAGGGTGGCCACCTCACGCACGGCTCGCCGGTGAACTTCTCCGCGAAGCTGTACAAGGTCGTCCCGTACCACGTGCGACGCGAGGACGAGCTCATCGATTACGAAGAGATCGAGCGCCTCGCCAAGGAGAGCCGGCCAAAGGTCATCGTCGCCGGGGCGACGGCGTATCCGCGCTTCTTCGACTTTCCGCGGCTGCGGAAGATCGCGGACGAGGTCGGAGCTCTGCTCGTCGTCGACATGGCGCACTTCGCGGGCCTGGTCGCGGCGGGTGAGCATCCGACGCCCGTTGGCCACGCGCAGATCGTCACGACGACAACGCACAAAACGCTGCGCGGACCGCGGGGCGGAATGATCCTCAGCGACGCCGAGTTCGAGAAACCCATCAACAGCGCGGTGTTCCCGAACATCCAGGGCGGCCCGCTCATGCACGTGATAGCCGGCAAGGCCGTCATGCTGAAGGAGGCGGCGACGCCGGAGTTCAAGGAGTACGCGAAGCAGATCCGGAAGAACGCCACGACTCTCGCCGCATCGCTCGCGAAGGCGGGACTGCGCATCGTGTCCGGCGGCACCGACAACCACCTGATGCTCGTCGACGTGCGTCCGCTCGGTTTCACCGGCAAAAAGGCGGAGAAGGCGCTCGATGCCGTCGGTATCACCGTGAACAAGAACACGATCCCGTACGACCCCGAGAAGCCTGGGACCGCGTCGGGCATCCGCCTCGGAACCCCGGCGGTGACCACGCGCGGGATGCGTGAGGCTGAGATGGAGCGCATCGGCGAGCTGATCGCTCGCTCCCTCAACGCGAAGGGGGACGAGACGGTCGCGCAGGAGATCTCAGCCGAGGTTCTCGATCTCACGCGCCGCTTCCCGGTGCCGGGCATCACGCCGGATCGTGTGAGAGCCTGACCGACCAGCTGCACGTCTCGACGCACCCGCTGGTACGCGAGAAGGTCACGCGCCTGCGAGATGAGCGGACCAAGCCGCAGCAGTTCCGCGCGCTCGTCGGCGAGCTCGCGACGCTCCTTCTTTATGAAGCCACGGCAGACCTGCCGGTCGAGGGCACTGAAGTGAAGACGCCGCTCGCGAACGCGAAAGGCGCTCGGCTCGCCGAGCCCGTCGGGTTGGTGCCGGTGCTGCGCGCGGGGATCGGGATGGTCGAGGCCGCTCTCGAGCTGATGCCGGAGGCGCAGGTGTGGCACATCGGACTCTTCCGCGACGAGCGCACCCTGCGGCCCATCGAGTACTACAACAAGCTTCCCTCGGAGGCGACCGTCGCCGTGTGCCTTGTCCTCGATCCGATGCTCGCGACCGGAGGCTCAGCCGTCGCGACGATCGACATCCTGAAGAAGTGGGGCGCGAAGCGCGTGAAGTACGTCGGCCTCATCGCCGCGCCCGAAGGAGTGCGTGCTCTAACGAGCGCGCACCCAGACGTACCGATTCACGTCGCCGCTCTCGACGAGCGGCTCAACGAGAAGGGCTACATCGTCCCCGGTCTCGGCGACGCGGGAGACCGCCAGTTCGGGACGCGCTAGTCGACTAGCTTCCTTCGACGACGGGGAAGATCTTGTCCGGGATCAGACCATGCGCCTCTTCGTGGACCTTCACGGAAGCCTCGGCGCTCGGGGCGTCAGAGACGCACCACACTTTGCCGGACTCTTCGTCCATGAAGTAGCTGATGTATTTCACGCCGTACTTCCCCTGGACTCTCAGGTCCGCCTCATGCGCGCCCGCGACGTCCTGAGGGGTCGTTCCAGCCGGAAGGTTCTCGTGGATGTCCATGAACAACGGCATCTCTCTTGTTTCGCTCCTTCGTCGCGCTAGCCCGCGGTACCGATGATTCTAGGTCCCAACGACGACACCGCCGTCGACGCTCAGCACAGCGCCGTTGATGAAGCTCGCCTCATCAGACGCGAGGAAGAGGTACGCGTTCGCGACGTCCCGCGGCTCGCCCATGCGACGCACCGGTGTGCGCTCGACCATGCTCTTGAGAATGGCTTCGGGCATCTGGCGGACCATCTCGGTCGCGATGAAGCCCGGCGCGACCGCGTTGACCGTGATCCCCTTCGGTCCGAGCTCGCGCGCCCACACTTTCGTTAGGCCGATGACGCCGGCTTTCGTCGCCACGTAGTTCGACTGTCCGAAGTTGCCATAGAGGCCGACCACGGAGGACGCGTTGAGGATCCGCCCCCAGCCCTTCTTGATCATCACTGGCGCGACAGCGCGCCCGCAGAGGAACACACCCTTGAGATTCACGGAGATGACCGCGTCGAACTGTGCCGCCTCCATGCGCCCGATGACCTCGCCGTCCTTGACCTTCACGAGCTGCGCGTCGCGGAGGATGCCGGCGTTGTTCACGAGGATGTCGATGCCGCCGAACTTCGTGACGGTCGAGGCGACAGCCGCATCGACGGCTCCCGCGTCGGTGACGTCGACGTGCTGGTCGGCGCCCTCCCCTACGTCCCACGTGACGACGGTTGCGCCAGCTTCGCGGAACACGCGCGCGGTCTCGGCGCCGATGCCGCGCGCCCCACCGGTGATCACCGCCACGCGGCCGTCGAATCTCGTCATTCTCCGGATTCCTCCCCGCCATTCTGCTTGGTACGCCGTCTGCCTCTATCGTTCGGCACCGTGACCGGCGTTCTTCTCGTCAGCTCCGCTGTCGTCGCATTCCTTCTTTCCGCTGCGATCACACCAATGGTCGGCCGGCTCGCGGAGCGCTTTGGGATGCTTGATACGCCGGGCGGGCGTCGCATGCATCCGCGGCCCATTCCGCGCCCGGGGGGCCTCGCGATCGCGCTGGCGTTCGGTCTGACCATCCTCGCCTTCTGGGTCATCGACCGACTGGCCGGCCATCCGTTCCTTATCCCCGAGGAAGTTCGCTCCCCGCGCTTCACGCTCACGGCGCTCGCAGCGCTCCTTGGGATGATGCTTGGTTTGATCGACGACGTGTTCGAGCTACGCGCACGCTGGCAATTCCTCGGACTGCTCGTCGTCGCGGCCGTGATCGTCGCCGCGGGTCTGCGCATCGACTTCGTGGCCGATCCGTTCGGCGAAGGACTCATCGAGATCGCGGGCATCGTCGCGATCGGGTTCACGGTCTTCTGGATCGTTGGCATGAACGTCGCGCTGAACTTCATCGATGGACTGGATGGCTTGGCGGCCGGTGTCGCCGCGATCGCCGCGCTCACGCTCGGTGCCCTCGCGCTGCTGCCCGCCGTGAACGAGCCGTTCGTCGCGTGGATGGCGTTCGCCCTTGCGGGCGCCACCGGCGGTTTCCTGCTGTTCAACTTCCATCCCGCGCGTCTCTTCCTTGGCACGACGGGCGTGACCTTCCTCGGGACGATGCTTGCGGTTCTTTCAATCTTCGGCACGGCGAAAGTCGCCGCGGCTTTGCTTGTCCTGGGCGTCCCGATCATCGACACCTTCTACGTCATCGTGCGGCGGATGGCGCAAGGCCAGCCGCCGTTCGCGCCGGATCGCGGCCACTTCCACCACCGACTGCTCGACGTCGGTCTTTCGCATGGGCACGCGGTGCTTCTGATCTACGGCGTGACGATCGTGCTCGGGGTGCTCGCATTCGTAACGAGCGGAAGGACGCAGGCGATCACGTTCATGGGACTCGTCGTCCTTTTTGGCGTCACCGTCGTCGCGCTCGCCCAACGCGCGCCAAAAGCGAAAGAGCTCGATCCCGCGCTCTATGCCGAGGAGGCGGACCGCTTCTAGTTTTCGCCCGCGCTCGCATGCGCGCCGTCGACCGTGGGCAGGGCACACCTTTCGCTCGCGGCTGGCTACGCCGGCCCGCTTTCACGGCGCGTTCGCCGGTTGGGCCGGCTGGGCGCAGATGCTCGCTCGAGGGTGCCTGCCCCCCTGTCGGCGGCGCACCGTCCGCCGCTCGGCGCACACTTTCGCTGTGGTGAAGAAGGTTCTGATCGGCACATGCTCGTGGACGGATCCAACTCTTCTGGAGTCGGGCTGGTATCCCGAGAACATCGCGAAGAAGGCCGACGAGCGCCTTCGCTTCTATGCGGAGCGCTTCTCACTTGTCGAGAACGATGCGTCGTACTACGCGCTTCCGGATCAGAAGCAGGCGAAGCTCTGGGTCGAGCGCACCCCTGACGACTTCACCATGAACTTCAAGGCGTTCGCGACGATCACGACGCATCCGACCGATCCGAAGCGCCTCCCGAAGGAGCTGCGCGAGTCATTGCCGGAGGAGATCCGCGAGAAGCGACGCGTCTACCCGAAGGATCTACCCAAAGAGTTCATCGACGAGATTCACGCGCGGTTCTGGGTCGCGCTCGAGCCGCTGCGGAAGGCCGGCAAGCTCGGCGCGATCCTGCTGCAGTACCCGGACTGGTTCACGATCACTCGGCAGAACAAGAACGAGATCCTGCGCGCTCGTGAGCTGCTGCCCGACGACCGGCTCGCGGTCGAGTTCCGCAACGGCCTCTGGATGGAGGAGCGCAACCGCGAGGAAACGCTCGCTTTCCTGCGCGACAACGGGCTCACGTATGTCGCGGTCGACGAGCCCCAGGGCTTCCCGTCGAGCATCCCGCCGGTCGATGCGGTGACCGCCCCGCTCGCCGTTGTCCGGTTCCACGGTCGAAATGCCGAGAACTGGAAGAAACCCGGCCTGACCGCGGCGGAGCGCTTCGACTACTCCTATAACAAGAGCGAGCTCGTGGAGTGGCTCCCGAAGATCAGGCGAATGGCAGAGGGGTCCGAGGAGATCCATCTCCTCATGAACAACTGCTACGGCGACAAGGCCGTCAACAACGCGCGCGAGCTCGCTGAGCTGCTCGCCCGCGCTTAGCGGTACCGTTTCCCGGGTGCCAAACCGGCCGCTCTCGGACTTCCATCCGCGCGAACGCCTCGCTGGTGTGCCACACACGACACGCCGTTTCGCCTGCCGCTCCGCTCTCGCGCTTTCGCCGGATGGGCGCACGCTCGCGGTCGTGTCCGACCAGGGCGCCGGCACCTACGAGGCGTGGACGCTTCCGGCTACCGGGGGCGCCGCGCAGCGCGCGGTCACCGTGCCCGAGCACGCCGTGCGTAGTCTCTGCTGGAGTGCGAGCGGCGAGCTGCTCGCCGCCGCCGACCGCGGCGGCACGGAGCTCCATCAGCTCTACGTGCGTTATCCCGACGGGCCGGTCGCACCGGTGTCCGTCGATCCAGCGGGCAAGGTGCAGCGTCTTCTCTCGTGGAACGCGGCCTCGCCCGATGGACGGCGTGTCGCGTTCTCGAGCAACGCGCGCGAGGCGACCGA
>JANMSU010000164.1:0-2130 GCA_031389835.1 Chloroflexota bacterium | reverse complement strand
TCGCTCGGCCAGCCGTCGCCGCGGTTTAGCCTCAGTGGCGTGCCGATCCTCGACATCCGCCGCCACGCCGAGCGCATGAACCTGCAGGACAACCAGAGCGCGCTGTCCGTCGCCGGTCGTGCGATGTGCGAGCGCCTCGCGAAGGACGCGCCGAGGTACAAGCTCGTGATCTCCAGCCCGCTGCCGCGCGCGAAGGAGACCGCGGAGCGCGTCGCCGGCCGTCTCGACGGGATCGATCCCGGTCTGCTGCCCGATCTCGGCGGCGCCGCCGCGCGGATGTTCGGCGAGATGCGCACGCTCGCCGACTGGGCGCTCCTCATGCGTACCGATGAGAGCGCGAAGCGCTTCGCGGAGGAGCAGCTGCCGGCGTGGGCACGCATCGCGTCACGTGTGGGCGAGAAGGACCGCGTCCTCGCCGTCTCACACGGCGGCATCGTCGATCTGCCCGCGATCGTCATCGCCGCGCGCCTTGGGACGACGCTCCACGGAGCATCGTTCGGCTACGGTGAGGGAGTGCGTGTCACGTACGCGAAAGGCGCGCCGGTAAAGATCGAGGAGCTCCGCGTCAAGTGAGGTGGCTCGCGCTCCTCGCCGTCATCGCGCTACTTGCGTGCGAGCCGCGCGTCATCGTGACTCGGACACCGTCGCCGAGCGGCGCGACGTCGCCGTCAGCGTCGGCGTCGATCGCTTCATCGCCGTCGGCGACCGGAAGCGCGACCCCCGCGAAAGTCGCGCTGCGGCCAGTCACCGGCATCACGCCGGCCACGCCGCTGGTGACCTACGAGCGCGCGAGCGACATTCCCAGGGTCTTTCCGCAGTTCGTCCTCACCGACGATGGTCGCGTGATCACGGTGGATGCGCGCGGAGAGTTCATGCAGCGACGGCTGACGCCGAGTGGCACCGCAGCGATGGTGCTTCAGGCGATCGAGACCGGTCTTTTCGAGCGCGACGCAAAGCACCCTCGCGTCCTGTTGCCAGGCCCACCTCCACTGGGGCGCGGCGCGACCGTCTTCATCGTCGTCGTCGCGAACGGCGCGCGCAACATACGTGTGACCTTCGAGCCGACCGGTCAGCCGGACGACTCGATGTACGAGCCGTCGCCGACCCGCGAGAAGCTGACTGCGCTCGTGCGTGGCTACGAGGATCTCTCGTGGGTGCCGGCGACACAGTGGGCGGAGCCGCGGCAGCAGCCCTACCAGCCTGCGGCCCATCGGCTTTTCGTCCAGATCGAGCCAAACGTCAACCCTGCGGGCATTCGCGCCGATGCCGAGGCGGTCTGGCCTTTCTTCACGGCCATCGAGAGCGTCGGTGACCTCGTGAGCGGACCCACTGGGCCGTGGCGATGCGCGATCGTCCTCGATGACGACGCGCGGACGCTCGCAGAGTCACTGACACGCGCCGGCGCGATCACACGCTACGGCCCGGGTTCGCCGTCCGCGCAAACCGACCTCGTGTGGCGCGGCAGCGGAACGCTTCGCCTCCAGATCAGTCCCCTGCTGCCGCACGATCCGGTGACATGCGCGGGAGCGCCAACGCCTCTATAGCGTCGAACGTCGCGCGAAATGGCTGGCACGGCCCGAGTCATTCAGAGATGGTTCAGGACAAGTGCATAAGTACCAGGACCACTCGCTCAGGTGTGGCTATTGCCCACGGTGCCGCGCGGGTCCAAGGTGACATCCAGGCAGGGTGGGCCTCACCGGTGGGGATCGGTGAGGCGAGGGCAAGGGGGAACGTCATGAGCGCAGGACACAGTCTGCGTCGCCAGAACTACAGCTTCGTGACCGTCACGCCGCCGACCACGCACACCGCGGGCCCCGTGCACTTCATGCGGCTCGTACTCGCCGTCGGCACCGCCGCCGGTCTCAGCCTCGCGACCTTCGCGTCGATCTCGATGCTCATCACCGGCTGACCACCGCGCTGCGTCGGTGATCCGACGCGGCGTGCCTACGCAGCGAAGGTACGGATCGCGTCGACGATCGCCTTGTGCTCCTCGGCGAGCACGCGGGCGGAAAGTGCCGGAACGTCGTCGCCCGGCCGCACCTGGACGCGCCGCTGAACGACCACCTCACCCAGGTCGACCGTGTCCGGATGTACCCGATGAACGGTCACGCCTGACTCCGAAGCGCCGGC
>JANMSU010000076.1:0-11741 GCA_031389835.1 Chloroflexota bacterium | reverse complement strand
CGTCGACGCGCTGCCGCCCGCTCGTCGTCCGCATGTACACGGTCGCGTCGTCCACGAAGAGGTCTGAGCCCTGAACCATCTCGATGCCCATCGCCTTCGCGAGGAAGGCGTGCTCGAAGAACGCCGAGTTGTGCACTCCGGGGGTGAGCAGCACCACGGTCGGTGCCTCGGCGATCGGAGGCGCCACTTCGCGCAGAACGCTGAGCAGATCCTGCGGATAACCCTCCACCGGCCGGATCGGATAGTCGGTGAAGATCTGTGGCCAGACGCGCTTCAGGACGCGGCGGTTCTCGACGACGTACGAGACGCCGGAGGGAACACGGAGATTGTCTTCGAGTACGAAGAACTCGCCGCGGTGGTCGCGCACGAGATCGCTTCCGACGACGTGCGTGTATACGCCGAGTGGCGGGTCGACCGCACGTACCTCGCGTCGGTAGCCCCGCGCGCCGAGGATGAGCTCGGGAGGAACGAGGCCGCTGCGGAGGATCTTCCCGTCGTGGTAGACGTCGTGAAGGAAGAGGTTGAGCGCGCGCACGCGCTGCTCGAGCCCGCGCTCGATGCGTTGCCACTCCTCCGGCAAGATGATCCGCGGGATGAGATCGAACGGCATGATCTTCTCGACGCCGCTCGGGTCCTGGTTCACGGCGAATGTGATGCCGCGCGCCTGAAAGCTGAGGTCCGCGGCGCGCTGCCGGCGGGTGACCTCGTCGGCGGAGAGCGTTTCCAGCCGCCGCGCGAGCGCGGCGTAGTGCGGACGCACGACGCCGGGCGCGGAGAACATCTCGTCCCAGAACGCGGCGATCTTGTAGGCCGCCAGCGGCGAGCTCTGCGTGATCATGCGACGCCCTGCGGGACAGGTGTGCTCAGCTCGACGATCTCCGCGTGCTTCGTAAATGCGAGTTTTCCGAGCGCTGGACCGCCGTACGTTCCGGACGTCGGACTGACGTCGGCGAAGTCGCGACCGGTCGCGACGGTGATGTAGTCCATCCGCGTGCGCCGGTGGTGCGTCGGGTCGTATGCGATCACCTCGACCTCGTCCGGTCTGTCGACGCGAGCGAGAAGCGCTTCCACCCACGCGTGAGGGGCACCTTCACCGAGCATGTGACCCGAGACGTATCGGCAGGGGATGTCCAGGATCCGGAGCAGCGCAAGGAGGATGTGAGCGAAGTCTTGACACACCCCTTTCTGGAAGTGCAGCGCCATCGCCGCGGGCGTCGTGTATCCGGTCACGCCGTACTGATAGGTGATGCTGCCGGCGGCCCAGTTGTGCGCGCGCTCGGCTCGTTCACGGGGGTCGGCGGACGCGCGGAAGATCTCCTGCGCCGCGTCCCGCAAGCGGTCGTCCGGCGCGGTCAGCGCGGTCGGCTGGAGATAGCGGCTCCGGCGGCCGTCGACCTTCCACGGCGCGGCTCGCGTTCCGTTCGACTTTGTGGCGTCGCGCTCGACCTGGAAGGTGGCTTCGAAGTCGACCGCGTGCGCCACGCGCGGTACAGAGACGTTCGCAACTCGATTGCCGAACCCGTCGCCGATCCAGGTGACCTCGGTCTCGCCTTCGTACCCGCGGATCGCGAGGTCGTGCGCGAGGACGCGCTGATCTCCGTCCTCCCGCGGCGGGATCATGATCAGACGCTGCTTCATGTTCCACACCGGTCCGCTGTAGGTGTACCGGTAGTGGTGACGGACGCGGTATACGGCGCGCGTGACACGCGACCAGTCGGTCACGGTTCGGGGTGCGCGGCCGCCTCCTGGCGGTCGGCATCTTCTTCCACCGGCGGTCCGCCCGGCCGCTCGGCGGTGATCTCATCTGACCAGACCACGAACTTCGCGAGCTTCGCGGATCCGAACGCGGTCGATAGCGCGCAGTCCACGGCGTCTCGCCCGCGTCCGATGACCACTCGCCCGACGCGCGGCGTGTTGTGTCGCGCATCGAAGGTGTACCAGCGACCGCCGACGTACGCCTCGAACCAAGTGTGGAAGTCCATGGGCACGTCCGGGGGCTCGATCGCGATGTCTGGAAGGTAACCGAACGTGTAGCGCGCCGGGATGTTCAGCGCGCGACAGAACGCGACCGCGAGAAGCGCGAAGTCGCGACACACACCGGCGCGCTGCTTGTAGATGTCGAGCGCCGTGGTGCTGGGTGTGGACGAGCCGTTCTTGAACTCGATGTTGTGATGTACCCAGTCGCAGACGGCCTGGATCCGCGCCCATGTCGGTGGCGTCGCGCCGAAGAGCTTCCATGCGTCGTCGAGCAGTTGGTCGGACTCCACATAGCGGCTGGGGAGCGTGAAGACGATCGCCTCGTCGGGAAGATCCTCGACCGGGTGCAGCAGCGCGTCAGGCACCACCGGATCGGCCGTCTCGGGAATCTCGACGACGGCGTCGTAGCGGACGGTCGTGCGCCCGGACGGCGCGACGAAGCGCCAGCAGACGTTGCCGAACATGTCGTGGTATTCGTGGAGCGGGATCCCCGAGGGCTCGATCCACTTCGACTCGTACACCGCGACGTGCTCGGCGTCCATCCGGGGCCGCACAAGCATGAACATCGCGACGGGTGCTTCCGTCTCCCAGCCGAACTCGCATCCGATACGTACACGCATACGCCGAGTCTAAGAGGGCAAAGCGTGTGCCGACTGGTCGGGCTAGAGCGGCGGCGCGCCGATCGACGGCAGCATGGCTTCGGCCCACGCCGCCGCAGCGAGGAGGCGCTCGTCGTCGCCGGGAGCGCCGACGAGCTGAAGTCCGAGGGGCAGCCGATTTGGACCGAGACCGGTCGGGATCGTGATCGCGGGTGCGCCGGTCAGCGACCAGCGCGAGCAGAAGCGGGGATCGCCGGTCGTGTCCGGCGCCGGCGCTTCGCCGACGGCCGGCGGCGTCAAGATCGCGTCGTACTCCGACGCCCAGTCGAGGAACGTGGCCACGAGCCGATCGCGCGCGGCGAGCGCCTGCGCGTACACCCGGTGATCGATGCGCGCGCCCTCAGCGAGCTGCGCGCGTGCGAACGCGCTCACGGTCTCCGGCCGCCGAGCGACCTTCGGGAGCACCGTCTGACCCGCCTCGTAGAGCATCACGGTGCGCAGGATGCTCGGCGCGTCGTCGAGGCCGGCCGGCGGCTTCGGCCATTCCACCGGTCCGCCGACGAGGGCCAGCGCATCCACGTCGGCCTGGAAGCGCGCGCGCATCTCATCCGACGCGTGCTCCCACTCGCTCGTGCGCAGTGCCGCGAAACGCGGCGTCTTGTCATGGTCCGCGTGCGGTGCGCGCTCCGTCTCGCCGGCGAGGATCGCCGCGAACAAACCGGCGCCGCGCACACTGCGCGCGAACACGCCGACATGGTCGAGCGTGTGCGAGAACTCGAAAACGCCTTCGGTCGGGATACGGCCAACAGTGGGCTTGAAGCCGACAACGCCGCAGAACGCCGCGGGGCGGATCACGGATCCGTTCGTCTGCGAACCGATCGCTGCCGGTACGACGCCCGCGGCGACGGCCGCTGCGGACCCCATCGATGAGCCGCCCGACGTGCGCGACGGGTCCCACGGATTGAGCGTCTGGCCGGGGGTCAGGAACGCGAGCTCGGCGGTGACGGTCTTTCCCAGGACGATCGCCCCGGCCGCCTCGGCGGACCGCACCGCTGGGCAGCTGGTGTCAGGGACCCGGCCGGCGAACAGCGCGCTGCCGTTCTCCGTCGGGATGCCGGCCGTGTCGAAGATGTCCTTCACGCCGATAGGAATGCCCTCGAGCGGACCGACCGCGCCCCGCGTGCGCCTGCGCTCGTCGGACACCGTCGCGAAGTGCTGCGCGCGCGCCGCGTCGAGCCAGGCGAACGCGTGGATCTGCGGCTCGGTCTCGGCGTACCGGCGCACCGCGCGCTCAACGAGCGCGGCGCTGGTCAGCGCGCCGGCTTCGAGCGCCTCGGCGAGGCCGACGAGGTCCTCGGCGATGATCCGCATGTCGCACGCATAGTGACGCGTGGCGTCCAACCCTTGGGAAGCTTGGGCAGAACGCCGCGGATCCTGCGGAAACCGGCCTTCTTGAACATCGCCTCGGTGCCGAAGAACGCGAAGTCATCGTCTACGCGCTTGCCGGCCGCGCGCGGGTGCGCCTCGACGGCCGGCGCGCCGCGCTTCCCCGCGTACTCGACGGCCGCGCGGATCATCGCGACCGCCACTCCCTGACTGCGGTGGCCACGGCGCACGGTGATGCACGGGATCACCCACGCCGGGACATCGTCAACGGGTGGCGTCGCGCGCGAGCCGTCGACGCGCGAGAAGTCGTACCGCGGACCAAGCGAGATCCAGCCGATCGGCTCGCCGTTGTCATACGCGACGAGCCCCGCGGAGTTCTTCCGCCGGCGCGCAAGCTTCGCGAGGGCCGCACGGCGCTTGCTCTCGCCGCCTGGGCCGCTCGCGGTGATCCCGAGCGCGCGCTGCTGAGCGGCGGTGTAGCGCGGGAAGAGATCCCAGCACGCCGAACCCCATGTCCCGCGCGTCACCGTCTTCACGTCGTCGACGCGCGCGGCCGTGAGCGGCCGGATCGTCAGCTTGCCGTCGCGAGCTGTCGCCATCTCTTCTTCGTCAGTCTGCGTACTCTGCTCGCGGCCTGCTCGCGCCAGCGCTCCGAGCCGAGGCCGAGCTCGAGCAGCGTCTCGACCATCCGCAGCGCGCGCTCGACATCGGAGCGCCGCTCCAGCTCTCGCGCGAACGAGAGCGCAAGCTTCAAGCGCAGCGCGTTGTCGCCGTCGTAATACGCGCTCTCGTAGCACGCGAACGCCGCGTCGAGCTCGCCGGTACGCTCGAACGACCGCGCCAGTGCGTATGCGGCTGGCGCGTGGTCCGGCGCGCGGCCGCTGCGCGCGGCCAGCACGGCGGTCGCGACACGATCGGCGATGCGCACCAGCGACACGACGTCTCGCGCGTTGTGCTCGAGGACCGGCGCGATGATCTTGGGGTCGCGCTTTCGCAGGTAATGGAAGTACGCGTCGGGGATGAGAGAGCCGGGAATGTCGTTGATGCGGCCCTCGTCGAACAGCGACTCCTCGAGCTGCTTGAGCCCCGTCGAACCGTAGCGGTCGCGCCAGAGCCGCCGTGCGGGATGGAGGAGATCGAGGTGCGATTCGTCGACGGTGATCTCGCTCCGCAGCGTCATGACCCAGCGCGTGCGCAGGAGCGGCAGGTCGAAGCTCTTGCCGTTGTACGAGGCGCACGCGCGGAAGCTTTCGATCTCGCTTTGCACGGCCTCGACGAACGCGCGCTCTTGGCCGATGTCGTGAAGCAGGTGCTGCCGCAGGATGAGCTCGCCGTCGCAGAAGTACGCGATGCCGAGCAGAAAGACATACGTCCCCGTGCCGCCGGCGAGGCCGGTCGTCTCGGTGTCGAGGAAGAGGACGTCCTCCCATCGTTTTGGCGCGTCACCTTTTAGACCCAGGTGCGCGAGCAGGAGCGGGTCGGGAGTTCCCCTTCCGACGATCTTGAGACCGAGATCGTCGATCGCGATCCGTTGCTCAATTGCCTCGAACGGCACAGCGGCGGTGCGGGCACCGAGGGCCCCCGCGCGCGAGGGGTCCCCGTCCCGAAGGGACGGGGTTTCGCGCGTTGAGAGGGTTTCGGTGCCCGCACCGCCGCCAGAGCCGACGCCCACCTCCCCGTGACGGGCGCGATCTCGCTCGACGATCGCGGCCACGCGGGCGCGAAGGTCGTTCAAGCGAGTAACAGGAGATGCGCGACCGACTCGCGGACGTCGGCGCCGAGTGCGTACGCGGGTCCGACACAGGACGGGCACCCGGACCCGCATCCGCAGGAATCGAGGTGCTCTTTCGCGCGTTGGATCAGCGGTTCGTACGAACGGAAGAGACGCTCAGCGAACCCGATGCCGCCCGGGGTCATGTCGAAGAGATAGATCGTGGGCCGCTCGGTGTGTGGCGAGCGGACCTCGACCGCGAGCCCGAGGTCATGCGGATCGCACATGAGGAACAGCGGCGCGAGGCCGTGCAGCAGATTGCCGAGGCCCGCCAGCGCGATCTCGATGCGCTCCTTTGGCCAGCCCGCGACCGCACGTTCCGGGACTGCGCACCAGAACGAGGTCGTCTGCAGCTCCTGCTCGGGAAGGTGGATCCTGCCCCAGCCGACGTTCTCGTGCGTGTACATCGTGAGCTTCTTGTAGATCGAGGTGAGCGTGCTGACGAGAACCTCGCCGTGCGCGAGGTCGAAGCCACGCCGTGCCGCGCGCCGGTCGAACTCGTCGATGACGCGAATGCGCACGGCGAGCTCAGCCTGCGTGTAGTAGTCGACCTTCACCTCGCGCACGTACGCCTTGGCGTTCTCCCAGTCCAGCCTCTCGACCTGGAGCTGCTTCGATTCGTGGAGATAGATCGCCTGCTCGTGCAGCGTCACCTGCGCGGCGAATCGGTCGATCTCGCCGATGACTCGTGCCTTGCCATCGTGGTGCTCGGACCCGACGGTGCGCGGGGCCGGTCCGGTCGTGTCGATGATGACAACGTTGTCGTTCGTCGCCGTGCGCAGCGACGTCGTCTCCGCGGGAAAGGCCTGATCGGACCAGTGGTATTTGCCTCCTGACTCGTGGAGAACGCCCTGCTCGTCGAGGTACGCCAGAACGCCGGGTGTGTCTTCGGTCCCGAAACGCTCTTTTGCTTCGAACGGGATCTCGAACGCGGCGCACTTCAAGTGGTGCACCAGGATGTGCAGGTTGTCGGGATTCACCAGACCCGCTTCGGGCGAGCGGTCGAGGACGTACTCGGGATGCTGGACGACGTACTGATCGGTCGGGGACGACGTGGCGACGAGAAAGGCGACGGAGAGATCCTCGCGTCGTCCCGCGCGGCCCATCTGCTGCCACGTCGACGCGACCGTTCCCGGATATCCGAGGAGGACCGCGGCCTGCAGCGCGCCGATGTCGATGCCGAGCTCGAGCGCGTTCGTGGAAACGACGCCGCGGACCGAACCGTCGCGTAGGCCGCGTTCGATAGCGCGCCGCTCGGACGGCAGATAGCCGCCGCGATAGCCGCGGATCAGGTTCGGCGGCCACTGCGGCTGGGGAAAGCGCGAGCGGAGGTAGGTCAGCAGCAGCTCCGTCTGCACGCGCGAGCGGGCGAAGGCGATGGTCTGCACGCCCGAGGCGAGCAGCGTCGCCGCGATATCGCGGCCGGTGAGGAGCGCGCTCTTACGCACGCCGAGACTTCGGTTGACGACCGGCGGGTTGATGAACACGAGCACTTTCTCGCCGCGAGGCGCGCCGGACTCGTCGATGACGACGACGTCGTCCTCGATGTGGTGGCGCGCGAGCTCCTCGGGATTGGCGATCGTCGCGGACGTGCAGATGAACACCGGGTGTGATCCATAGAACTCGCAGATGCGGCGCAGCCGGCGCAGGACGTTCGCGACGTGGCTGCCGAAGACGCCGCGGTACGTGTGCAGCTCGTCGAGCACCACGTACTGGAGGTTCTCGAAGAGCTTTACCCACTTGGTGTGGTGGGGAAGGATCCCGGTGTGAAGCATGTCGGGATTAGTGATGACGACGTGACCGGCGCTGCGGATCGCGGCGCGTACCGCGGGCGGCGTGTCACCGTCGTACGTGTAGGTCTTGAGCTCGATGTCCATGTCCGTCGACTCGCGCTCGAGCTCGGCGAGCTGATCCTGCGACAGCGCCTTGGTCGGGAAGATGTAGAGGGCGCGCGCGCTGTGGTCCTTCGCGATCGCGTCGAGGACCGGCAGGTTGTAGCAAAGTGTCTTCCCCGAAGCGGTCGGTGTGACGATGACCGTGTGCTTGCCCGCGCGCGTGGTCTCGAGGGCGGCCGCCTGATGTGAATAGAGCTGCTCGATGCCGCGCCGCCGCAGCGCAGCCGCGATACGGCCATCGAGCCACTCGGGAAACGGCGCGTACCGTGCGGGCTTCGCTGGGAGCGTCTCCCAGCGCGTGACCATCTCCTGGAACTCGGTGTCCCGCTGTAGGCCGTCGAGGATCTGCTCGAGGCTGACGCGTGCGGGGAAGCGAACGGATGTTCTCACCGGACTCAGCACGATAGAACGGCTGTTCGCCGTGTCAAGGGTACGGCTGTGCGGACGGTATTTCGTGCTCCAGCGTTGTGGGGAAGTGATGGTCCGTCGGCTTTTCGCGCTGGTGGTGGCGCTTGCGCTGCTGGTGCCGCAGGGTGCGCCGGCAGCTGCGTCGGCGATGCCTGAGGCGCCGAACTGTCCGATCTATCCCGACAACAACGTGTGGCACTCGAGCATCCAGAACCTGCCGGTGCATCCGATGAGCGCAGCGTGGCTCGCGAATATGGGCGGGTCGTCGCGGCTCCTGCATCCCGACTTCGGTGGCCCGTACGGCTATCAGTTGCAGGTCGTCGACAACGCGACGCCGACGCGGCGTGTGTCCTTCGACTACGCCGATGAGAGCGATGACGTCGCGTACCCGTTCACCGCAAGCACGCCGATCGAGCCCGCGAGCGACGCGCACGCTTTCATGCTCAACAAGGACAGCTGCGTCCTGTACGAGCTCTTCGCCGCTTCGTGGAACGGTGGCAGCCCGACCGCCGGATCCGGCGCTGTCTTCGACCTCAAGTCACATGCGCTGCGCCCGTCGACATGGACGAGCGCCGACGCGGCCGGCCTGCCGATCTGGCCCGGCGTGCTGCGGTACGACGAGGTCCTGCGTGGTTTCGTCGATCACGCGATCCGCTTCACCGCGCAGCGCACCGATCGCAGCTTCGTGTGGCCGGCGCGTCACCAGGCTGGCGCGGCGCGCGATGCGTCGCTGCCGCCGATGGGCGCGCGCTTCCGTCTCCGCGGGGACTTCAACATGAGCGGCTACGGCGCGCAGGCGCAGGTGATCCTGCGCGCGATGCAGCGTTACGGACTCATCTTGGCCGATAACGGATCGAACTGGTACTTCCAGGGCCAGGTCGATTCGCGTTGGAGTGATCAGCTGATCTCCGAGTTGAAGCGCATCCCGGCCGGCGCTTTCGAAGCGGTCGATGCGTCCTCGCTCATGGTCGATCCGAACTCGGGACTCGCGCGCGGCACGACCGGCGTTGCGCTCGAATCGGGCTGGCACTCGCGCTGGCAGAGCCAATCCAACTACTTGATCATGTCGCCGGCTCAGGTCGCCGACTTCTGGATCAAGTTCACCAACACCGGGACCGAGACGTGGACGCGCGGCATCTGGGGACGTCAGGCGAACCTCGGTCTGAATCGCGACGACAAGGAGCCGTATCGACTCGGCATGGCGGCCGACTGGCTGTGGGACGACCGGATCGCGACGACCTACACGCCGACGGTGGCGCCCGGTGAGGTCGGCGAGTTCCGCTTCAAGGTGCGCGCGCCGATCACGCGTGGCGTGTACCGGCTCAATCTGCGGCCGGTGATCGATGGGACCGTCTGGCTCGAGGATCAGGGAGTGTTCTGGGTGATCGACGTCCGCTGACCGCTGTTGCGCGAGTGTTACGGCGACGGGCACATCCCCTGCAGCACTCACTGACATGAAAGACACACAGACCCCACACAACCAGGAAGGCGAGCCCCCGACGCGCACTCAGAAGGAGACCGCGCAGCGCCTCGAGCAGAAGGCCGAGGAGCAGCAAGGCGAGTCGAATCGCGCGCGCACCGAGGACAAAGCCCGCGAAGTGCGTCGCGAGGTGCGCTTCGGCGGTTAGCGGACTTCGCATGGCTCGCTAACTCGCACAACATCCACGCAGGACTGTCACCGATTGCGGTAGCAGTCTTGCATCACTAAACGCCTAATGATGGAAATCGCCGAGCGCTTCGATCTGCGCGAGCGCATCGGCGGCGGCGCTGCCGCGGATGTTCACCGAGCGTTCGACCGCAAGCTTGGCCGCGATGTCGTTGTCCGCATCCTGCGCGCCGACTTCGCGGCAGACGATGAGTATGTCGAGCGTTTCCAGCGCGAGGCCGAGGCCGCGACCGGTATCCGCCACCCAAATGTCGTCGAGGTGCTCGACCACGGCGTGGTCGACGACAGGCCGTTCCTCGTGCGCGAGCTCGTCGAAGGTTCAACGTTGGACGACCTGCTCGAACGTCGCGGCGCCCTGTCCGAGGAAGAAGCCCGGGCGCTCGCTGAGCAGATCGCGCGCGGGGTCGCGGCCGCGCACGCGCGTGGTGTTCTGCATCGCGACCTCAACGCGGGGAACGTGTTCGTGACGCCTGATGGAACGGCGAAGGTCGTTGACTTCGGCATGCCGTCCGTCCCGCGGCATCCGGCGGCCGAGCAGATCGCGCGCGAGCAGATCGATGAGCGCACCGATGTGTACGGTCTGGGCGCGGTCCTGTATCAGATGCTCACCGGCCACGCTCCGCGCGGCCGCCTGGTGCCGCCGCGAAAACTGGCCGCGCGGGTCAGCAAGCGAATCGAAAACGTCACGCTGCGGGCGCTCGACAAGGATCCGGCCAGCCGGTACGCGGCAGCAGCGCAGTTGGCCGACGCTCTAAAGCCAGAGCCGCTGGTCGTGCCCATCGTGCCCGTGCTTGCTCCGCGTGCGGCCGCTGTTCCTGTAGTTGTCCCTCCGGTAGACGCGCCAGACGAAGCCGCTGTCGCCGCATCAGCAGCGCGTGACGCCGCAGCCCCACCTCCGGTAGCGGCCGCTCCCGCAGTCGTACCGATTGCCAGTCCGCGGTCGGTTTCGCGAGACACATCGACCGAGCGGATCGTTCGACCCGTGGCGACGCCGCGCGCGCGCCGCCGGCCCTCGGCGTCACCGTTCATCCTGCTGGTCATCCCGGTCCTTTTCGCACTCCTGGTCGGCGCGTTCACCCTCGCGCGTCCGGCGCCGACGAGGACCGCGGTCCTCTCCGCGACCACGACTCCGCAGGCGACGACCGCCCCGACGACCGCGCCGACCGTCTTTCCCGCACCGACGTCGTTGCCCCCGGTCGAGACGACGCCTGAGCCGACGCCTGCACCGACTCTCGCTCCGGTGCCACCACCCGCGGTGGCGCCACCACCACCAGCTCCCGCGCCTGTGGCACCGAGCGCGCCGAGCCCCGCCGCCGCGGTGGTGCGGTCCTTCTACCAGCTCATCAATCAGGACCGCTTCGATGAAGCCGCGGCGCTCTGGTCGCCGCGGATGCAGGCGAACTATCCGCCGTCGACGAACATCTACGGACGATTCGACCGCACGCGCGAGATCGTGGTCCGCGATATCGCGCCGGTGCCGCAGAACACCGGCGGGGCGACCGTTGCCATCGACATCCTCGAGGTGCTCGACAGCGGCGTCACGCGGCGCTGGGTCGGAACGTGGCAAATGGTGTGGGATGGATCGCGTTGGCTCATGGACGCACCGAACCTACGCGCGGGTTAGGAGCAGAACCGTCTTCGTTACTCCTCGCTAGGCTCCGAAGCGTGGACGACGTCGCCCTACAGGACCGCTACGCGCCGAATGGCATCTGTTTCGGCTGCGGGCCGAGCAACGCCAAGGGCCTTCGCATCAAGAGCCATGTTCGGGGTGACGGAGTCGTGCTCCGATGGCGTCCGGAGAAGTTCTACGAAGCGTACGAGGGCGTTCTTTCCGGCGGCGCGATCGGCACGCTCATGGATTGTCACTCGCTATGGGCCGCTGCGTACCACCTGATGAAGCGGGACGGCGCCGACGCGCCGCCGACGATGGTCACCGCGGAGTACACGATCACGATGCGCCGGCCGACGCCGACCGACGGGGAGATCGAGATCGTCGCGCACGTCGTCGATGCCTCGACGGATCGCGCGAGCGTCGAAGC
>JANMSU010000051.1:0-5895 GCA_031389835.1 Chloroflexota bacterium | reverse complement strand
AACGGCCCGACCGGCGACTTCGACCTGCACTTCCAGTCCGAGCTGACGCGCTTCCGCGATTTGGGCGAGACTCGCGCGGACATCTGATGAAGGTCCTCTTCGTCGCTGGGTTCGGTCCGATCGTGCGCGACCTCGAGGCGTCAGCGCGCTTTTACCGCGACGCTCTCGGTCTGCCGCTCCCCGAGGGAGACTACGTCGCGACTGATGACCTTCCGGGCGTGAAGCACTTCAGCCTATGGACGCTCGCGGACGCTGCCGAGTCCTGTTTCGGAACGCGAGAGTGGCCCAAAGATGTGCCGGTGCCAAGTGGCGGCATCGAGTTCGACGTCGAGGACGTCGCCTTGGCAGCCGAAGAGCTTCGCGCGAAGGGCTACAAGCTCCTCGTCGGTCCGCGTGTCGAGCCGTGGGGTCAGACCGTCGCGCGGCTACTGAGCCCCGAGGGTCTGCTCGTCGGCCTGACCATCACGCCGTGGATGCGCGAGGGCGGAGCACACTAGAGGGCCGTGAGCACGGAGCAGGCCTTCCTTCTCCTGGGAGTGATGTTCGTGATCGCCGCCGCGATGCTCTGGTGGACGCAGTTGCGCAAGCCCTGACGAGCGCTAGCGCTCCGGCTCGATCGCGACCGTCACATTCGCGCGGACGTCGGTGAGCAAACGGATCTCGACCTTGTGAACGCCGAGCGCCTTGAGCGGCTCGGGAAGATGGATCTTCGTTTTGTCGATGTCCACTTTGAGTTCGCGCTTGAGCGCGTCGGCGACGTCCTTGTTCGTCACGGAACCGAACGTCTTGCCCTGCCCGCCGGCCTTCAGCCGGAACATGAGCGTCGTATCGGCGAGACGCTTCGCGAGCTCCTCGGCGTCGCCGTGCGCACGGTCCTGCTTGGCGCGCTTGGCGTCGCGCGCCCGCGCCAGGACCTTCATCTCGCCCGCGGTCGCCTCAACAGCGAACCCGCGCGGCAGAAGGAAGTTCTGCGCGTAGCCGTCGGCGACGTCCTTGACGTCACCCGGGCGGCCGAGCCCGGCCACCTCGCTTTTAAGGATGACGCGCACCAGCCCGCGCTAGCTGCTGGGCTGAGTGGTCTCCGCGAGCGAGCCGTCCTGCTCGCTCTTTCGGAGCTCCATCTCCCATGCGAGGACCGATGCGGCGACAGCGACGACGCCCATGACGGTCAGCGCGCCGATGATCGCGAGCAACGCTTCGACGACGTCGAACACACTGCCCGAGTCCCGGTCGCTCATGAGTTATCTCCTCCGCGGTCGCGTGACAAGATCCGGTCCAATGTAGCGCGAAGGTCGCTCGCCCGGTTCGTAAGCACGCCCTGGGCGCGCTCGAGGTCGTGCTTCAGATCGTCGTCGTTGCGGGCGATGCGTCCCATGTGCTCTTCGACGACTTCCTTGGGCGCGTTGCGGATGAAGAAGTCGAGACCAAAAATGAGCACACCCAGATCATCGAGCTGCCCGAGGACCGGGATGAAGTCCGGGATGATGTCGATCGGGAACACGAGATAACCGGCGACCGCGGCAAGCACCAGCTTCTGCTGCGTCGGCACACGAGGGTCACGCGCGAGCGCCCAGATGAGGCGCGCGTACGCCGGCATCTTGCGGATCGTCTCGAGCGCCTCTTTCGGATCACGCGGCGGACGAAATCCTCTAGTCATAGTCACCTCTAGTCACCATGCACCTCCCCCTGCGGGAATCGTGCCCGCAGGGCCGCGACGGCCGCGGGTAACGCTAGGTCACGCTCGGCCGTCCAGAACGTGACCAGGTAACGGGCCTTGCCCTCGGACACCCGACGCAGCTCGACGCTGGGCGGCGGGTCCTTTGCGACCCCTGGGACGTTCACAAGCGCGCCCCGGATGTCGTCGGCGCCGATCGGCTTGCTCGCGTCATCAATGATGAGCCAGATGCTGGCGCGCCGTGTCGGGAAGCGCGTGAGGTTAACGACGGAGACGGTCATGAACGTGCCGTTCGGTACGATCACCTGCTGCGCGTCCGGCGTCCGCAAGAGGGTCGTGCGGAAGGTGATCTCCTCAACCACCCCGCTGTAGCCGCCGACCTCGATCGTGTCGCCGATGCGGAAGGGCCGCTCCACCAGGACCCAGATCCCAGCGAAGAAGTTCTTGAGGATGTCCTGAAGCGAGAGCCCGAGCACGATGCCGATGACGCTGAAAGAGCCGAGGATCCAGCCAAAGGCATCGCGGGTGTAGATCGCGACGACCAGAAGAATGCCGACGGTGAGAACGGCGACCTGCGCCAGATTCCCGAGCAGGATCGTGACGTTCGCCTGAGCCCGTCCGCGGGTCAGGGCCCGCATCGTCGTGCGCCGGAGCACCCGCGCGAACACGAGCGTCACGACCACCACGAGAAGGGCCCAGAACGTCCTCGTCGCGTATTCGAAGACGACCGCTGAATCGATGGGCACGCCCGCAGAATACCCACGCTTGCCTGCTAAGTCGGCGCGGCCAGTGGCTCACGGCGCGGTCTTGACAGGTGAACATCCGTTCGGTATGGTCCAAGCGTGACGAAGCAGGACCAACAGAGGGCCGAGCGAATCCTCGCCTTTATCCGCGAGCGCATCGCCGAGCTTGGCTATCCGCCCACAGTGCGAGAGATCGCCGAAGCCGTCGGGCTCGCCTCGACGTCGGCGGTCCATCACCACCTGACCAAGCTCGAGAAGGAAGGCCGCCTCACCAAGGACGCCACGCGCTCGCGGGCACTCGCGATCCCGGGGGCGTTCGGCGGTCGCGTCGTCTCCGCGCCGATAATCGGGGAGATCGCCGCCGGTGAGCCGATCTACGCGCTCGAGGACAAGACCGAGACGATGTCCATCCCCGGCGAGCTCGCCGGTCGCGGCCGCGACACCTTCGTGCTGCGGGTTCGCGGCAAGTCGATGATCGACGACCACATCGACGACGGCGACTTCGTCGTCGTGCAACAGCAGAACACCGCCCGTGACGGCGACATCATCGTCGCGCTCCTCGAAGACAACCGCGCGACGCTGAAGCGCTTCTTCAAGGAGAAGGATCGCGTGCGACTGCAGCCTGCCAATGGCGCGATGCAGCCGATCTACACGCGCGACATCCAGATCCAAGGCAAGGTCATCGGGGTCATTCGCCGGCTGGCATAACCTCTGGCGATGCCCGCGAAGACCGATCTTCCTGTCCTCACATTGCGCGAGTTAAACCGCGCGCTGCTCGCCCGTCAGCTGCTCCTCACGCGTCAGCGTGTTGCAGCCGTGGACGCCATCGAACGACTCGCCTGCCTGCAAGGTCAATGGGCGCCGTCACCGTACGTCGCGCTGTGGACGCGACTCGCCGGGTTCAAGCGCGACGACCTTCGAGCGGCGATCGACAAGGGTTTCGTGATCAAGGCGACCCTCATGCGCGCCACGCTCCACCTGGTCAGTGCGAAGGAATACGCCGCCTACTCGCTCGTCACGCTCGACGGCCGCTTCGCGGCATGGCGACCGTCGGGCGGTCCGGATCTCGCGACGCTCAGGGACATCCACGACAAAGTGTTCAAGTTCGCCGGCAAGATGCCGCGCACGCGTGATGAGATACGCGAATTCATCGCGCGCGACGCGCCGAAAGAGGAGCGCCTGCGCAACTGGTACCTCTGGGCCGCCGTGACCGCGAGCGGGATCATCTGGGAGAAGAGCGGCGCGTACTGGGAGTACCGCCAGCTCGCGCGTTTCGTCGCGCCGCCGGCGCGGCTCAGCAAGGCGCCGAAGCCCGAGGCCGCGTTCGACCTCGTCGCCCGCCGTTACCTGGGCGCGTTCGGCCCATCGACCGTCGGCGACCTCGCGAACTGGAGTGGCTGCCGCGTTCCGCCGCTGCGCGCGGCGCTCGAACGCATGAAGGACGTCCGCCGCTTCCGCGACGAGCGTGGACGCGAGCTCTTCGACCTCGCGAAGGCGCCGCGCCCTTCCGCCGACACCGTCGCGCCGCCGCGTTTTCTCGCGCGGTTCGATGCGGCGATCCTCGGTCACGACGCGGCCGAGCGGACCCGGATCCTACCGACGGAATACAAGAAGCAGGTGATCTCCGCCGCCGAGGTCTGGACCACGTTCCTCGTCGACGGCTTCGTGGCAGGCCGGTGGAAGATCACGGGAACGCCGAAGCAGGCCGTCCTGGAGCTACTGCCTTTCAAGCGCCTCGCGAAAGGAGATAAGGCGGCACTGGTCGACGAAGGCGAACGGCTCGTTCGCTTCTACTACCCCGAATCCAAGACGCATGGAGTGAAGGCGTGAGCCCGCGGGCGACGACGGACGCGCCGGTCCTCACGCTCCGCGACCTCAATCGCGCCACGCCCGCGCGCCAGATGCTTCTCCAGCGCGCATCGCTTCCCATTGTGACCGCGATCGAGCGTCTCGCGGCGCTACAGGCGCAGTGGGCACCGTCGCCGTATGTCGCCCTCTGGTCACGCCTCACGGACTTCAAGCGCGAGAGCCTGTGGAACGCGATCGAGAAGAAGCGCACCGTCATCCGCGCGCGTCTCATGCGCGGGACGCTGCACCTCGTGAGCGCGCGCGACTTCTACGCGTACGCCGTCGCGACGCAGGATCTGCAGCGCGGCGCGTGGAATCGGCTGCAGGTCGGTGCCGGTGTCGATCCAGCTCTGGTCGCGAAGCTCGCGGTCGCCTACGCGCGAGCGCCGCGAACGAGTGAGGACGTCATGTCGCACCTGACCGAGCGCCTTGGGGCATTCGGCGGTCCGTACCGATGGCTCATCTGGCGCTTCGTTAGCGCGCACGCGGATCTCGTATCCGCACCGCCTGCGGGGCACTGGGCGCACGGTGGCACCAACGTCCCTTACGTCGCCGCACGGCACTGGATCGACGGTGGTGCGAGGCCGACGGAGGACAGGGCCGTCGAGCTCCTGATCCGCCGCTATCTCACAGCCTTCGGACCCGCGACGCTCGCGGACATCGCACGGTTCGCGGGCCAGGTGCCCGCGCGGATCCGTCCGGTGCTGGAGCGACTCACACCGTCGCTGCGCCGCTTCTCCGACGAGCAGGGCCGCGCGCTCCTCGATCTACCGCGCGCGCCGCGTCCCAGCACGGAGACGAAAGCGCCGGTCCGCTTCCTCCCGCGGTACGACGAGCTACTGATCGGCTATGAACACCGCGACCGCGTGATCGCGAAGCAACATCGCGGAGCGGTCTACTCGAAGAACGCGATCGTCGAGGCGGTCTTCCTCGTCGATGGCTTCGCCGCCGGCACCTGGTCGCTCGCCCGCACGAAGACCGCTGCCGTAGTGAGCATTTATCCGTTCGGCACGCTCGCGCGATCCGATCGCGCGGCAGCGATCGCCGAGGCCGAGGCAGTCGCGCGCTTCATGGCGCCGGACGCCAAGGCGCACGGCGCCCGCGTCGGATGAGCGCGACAGTGGCCGAACGCCGCGCCATCCTGCACTGCGACCTCGACGCGTTCTATGCGTCGGTCGAGCAGCGGGATCACCCCGAGTACCGGGGCAAGCCGGTCATCGTCGGCGGCGGCCCGGGCGACCGCGGCGTCGTGGCCGCGGCGTCATACGAGGCACGCGCGTTCGGGGTCCATTCGGCGATGCCGCTTCAGACCGCGGGCCGGCTCTGCCCCGACGCGATCTTCGTCCCGGGCGACGGTCAGAAGTACGAGGAGGCTTCAGACGGCGTTATGGCGCTCTTCGCCGAGCGGACCCCGCTGGTAGAGCCCATCTCCCTCGACGAGGCGTTCCTCGATGTGACCGCTACCGAGCACCTGTTCGGTGGCGCGAACAACATCGCTCGAGAGCTCAAACGCGACGTTCGCGAGCGACTCGGCCTGGTGCTGTCGGTCGGGGTGGCGACGAACAAGCTCTGCGCGAAGATCGGCTCCGACCTGCGCAAGCCCGATGGCCTGGTGATCGTGCCGGCGGG
>JANMSU010000026.1:0-2878 GCA_031389835.1 Chloroflexota bacterium | reverse complement strand
CGGTCACGATCGACCGGGTCATGGTCTGCATGATCGAGAAATTGATGACCGGATTCAGCGCTTCGCCCGGGTTCAGACGCAGGTTCTCGCGGATCCGGTCGAACACAACGATGGTGTCGTGCACCGAGAACCCGATGATGGTCAGAACCGCGGTCACGAACAGGCTGTCGATCTCTACATTGAAGAAGAAGCCGAGCATCGCGAAAAGCCCGAGCACCAGGACCGCGTCGTGAAGCAGGGCGATGATCGCGGCGATGCCGTAGCGGAACGCGGACCAGCCGAAGTCCCGGAAGGCATAGGCGATGAGCAGGACGATGAGGAGAGAGGCGAGCGCGATCGAGCGGATGGCGTTCTGAATGAGCTCGCCGCTGAACGACGGGCTCACGACCTGGGGGTTCACATCACGGACGCGAGCGCCGTACTTCTCGCGCAAGGCCGCCTCGGTCGCGACCTGCTCGGCCGCGGTCATCTCGAAGGTGCGGATCTCGACGCGGCCACCCTCGGCCACGATGATCTGCGACTCCTCGCGACCCAGCCCGCTCATCACCTCGCGGACCTCGGCAACACTCGGCGCCGCATCGAACCGGACGTCGATCAGCGTGCCACCGCGGAACTCGATGCCTGGCCGCAGGCCGCCGATGAGCAGGAAGAACAAGCCGGGCAAGATCAGCAGGCCCGAGATCGCGAAGTACACCCATTTGCGCTCGACGAAGCGGATCATCAGCGGCTCTGCGTCGCCGGTACGGCGGCGGGTGTGGCCCGGGTGTCCGTGGGCCGCTCCTCGACACCGTACAGCCGCCGCTTACGGAGCGCCGGGAACTCGATGGCCCACTGCAGGAGCATCTGGGTGACGATGACCGCGGTGAAGAACGAAACGCCGACGCCGATGGCCAGCGTTAGCGCGAAGCCCTTGACCGTCCCGGTGCCGAACCAGAAGAGCACGCCGGCGGTCATGATCGTGGCCAGGTTCGAATAGAAGATCGACGGGAACGCCCGCTTCCGACCTTCCTCGACCGCCGCCCGCAGTGACTTACCCGTGCGCAGCTCTTCCTTCAGCCGCTCGAAGGTAAGCACGTTCGCGTCCGCGGCCATCCCGATCGAGAGCAGGAATCCCGCGATGCCCGCGAGCGTGAGCGTGACCGGGACGAGCCGGAAGATCGCGTACGTGAGCGCTGCGTAATAGAGGAGCGCGAGCACCGCGAGCACGCCGGGCAGGCGGTAGTACGCGATCATGAAGAACGCGACGAGCAGCAGGCCGATGATGCCGGCGACAACGCTCTGCTGGACGGAGTCGCGTCCGAGCGTCGGCTCGATGCGTGACGACTGGATGACCTCGAGTGGCACCGGGAGCGAGCCCGACTTCAGCTGGATCGCGAGCTCGTTCGCCGTCTTGGAGGTGAAGTTCCCTTCGATGATGCCGCTGCCCGAGCTGAAGACCGTCTGGATCACCGGCGCGGAGATCTCCTGGCCGTCGAGCGTGATCTGGACCGGCTGGTTGAGGAAGTCCTTGGAGATCTGCACCCAGCGGTTTCCCGCCGGTCCGGGGAACTCGAAATGGACGACGGGCCGCGTTCCCTCGAACGTCACGAACACGCCGTTGGGGTTCAGGTCAGCGCCCGTGAGGGGCGGCTGCAGCGACACGAACTCACCGGGCTTGTCCTTGTTGGGGATCTTGATCTCGAGGAACGCCTGCCGGGTCGCGAAGTCGTTGGCCTGCTGGATGTCGGTGACGCCCGGGAGCTCGAGCAGGATCTTGTCGGTGCCGAGACCTTGGATCACGGGCTCCGAGACGCCGATCGCGTTGATGCGGCGCTCGATCACGTTGATGGCCTGGTTTTGAAGCTCGGCCTGCGTGGCGTTGGAGCCGGGCGGGAGCTTTTCGAACTGAAGACGAAGGATCAGCTGCGTTCCGCCCTGCAGGTCGAGGCCGAGGTGGGTCTTGATCTCCTGGTTGACCTGCAAGTCGCCGATCCGCAGGCAGATGCCCGGGCAGTTGAAAGGGAACGAGAACTGGTGCTTCGGGATGTCCACGAAGACGGCCAGCACTGCGATGAGCACGACCAACCAGGAAGTCAGGCGCATCTGTTCACCTAATTTACGGGCTTTTCGCGCGAAGCGGCGAGCCGCTCGCGCGCTTCCCGCATCTCACGATCGAAGGCGGACTCGTTCGGGTCGACCGAAGTCGCGGCCCCACCGGGGAGGGCGGCCGGCTCCGCGACGGGCGCGGGCGTGCTCGCCTGGCTCTCGAGGATCTTCTCCGCCGTGAGGAACTTGTCCGCCTGCAGGAACTCGTCGCGGAATTCGTCCGAGGTGCGGCGCAGGTCCCCTACGACGCGACCGACATCGCGCGCCATGCGCGGTAGGCGCTCCGGCCCGAGCACTAGAAGCGCCACGATGAGCACGAGGACGAGCTCCTCGGCGCCGATGCCCAGCATCAGCGGCGCTCCACCGCGGCGGCGCGCGCAGCGTTCGCGGCATCGCGTAGCGAGCGAGCAGCCGATGCGGCGGCAGTCTCGAAGTCGGCACCAGACGATGCGTACGTGACGGAGCGCGACGCCGACGGCAGCACCCCGCCACCACGCGCGTCGAGCGCGGCGCGGATCGCGGTCGCGATGTCCCCGCCCTGACTGCCAACACCGGGCATGAGGAAGAGCCGATCGGGCGCGAGCTCGCGGATGCGCCGCGCCTCTTCCGGATACGTCGCGCCAACGACGAAGCCACACGCGTCCGCCGGAAAGGCCGCGACGGTGCGCTCCACAACTCGCTCGTAGAGCGGACGACCGTCGACCACCAGGTCCTGCAGATCGTGCGCCCCCGGATTGCTCGTGCGCGCAAGCACGAGCGCATAACGACCGTCACGGCAGAAGGGCTCGATGCT
>JANMSU010000490.1:0-5374 GCA_031389835.1 Chloroflexota bacterium | reverse complement strand
TGATGTTCGCCTTGCGATATGCGCCGCCCACGACTTCATAGACCGACTCTTCGACAGCGAGCGGGCTGGACTGGATCAGCTCGGTCCACCGGTAGAGCGCGAGGAAGTCTTCGAACGACTTGCGCTCGTTCTTGCCGACTGTGATGAGGTCGACGAATTCCCAGTAATCCTTCGTCGGGAGCCGGATCCCCTGTTTCGCAGCTATGCCCCACATGGCCGCGGGATCGACCGCGCCGCCGAGATGGACGTGTAGCTCTGTGAGCTCGTCGCCGAGGGGATGCGGCAGTGCCTAGCTTCCCTGCTCGCGCGTCGGCGGGCGGCGAACTCTCCGCCGGCGCCGCGGCGCGGTCGGCTTTCCCTCCGGATGTTCACGCCAGATCACGTGCCCGTCGTCGTCCGGCGACGCGGTGCGAACGAGACGGTCCCACACCTCCGCGCGCCGAAGGTCTTCCTCGGCGGTCTGGCGTGAGATTTCGCGTTCGAGCATGACGTCGCAGTCGTAAGGCGACCCGATGACGCGCCAGCCGTTCTCGCTCAGGTGATCGAGGAGCCAAGCGATCTCAGTGAGGCGCTGAGGCTGTTCGGAGACGTATTCGCGCAGCCAGGCGGAGTAGGTGCGTTTGCGCGTGCCGGGGTCCTCACGATCCAGCTCGTCACGGACGGTCCCGAAGACGTGGATGAGGATGTATGTCGGACCGGCCACGGGCAAAGTCTAGGCTAGCCCCGCTCCTCCACGAAGCGGTAGCCACCATCGGAGTCCTTCGCTATCACGACGAGCGCACCACTCTTGAACCCCGCTTGTCCCTTGAGCGCTGGGCAGATCAAGTGATAGTGCTCGTGCTCTGGCGGAACGCAGCTGCAGTTCTCGGACTTGATCTCGGCATCGAAACGCCGCGCGCCGATGCGCAGAGCGACCCTTTCGCCCGGATTGGGAAAGAGCTTCCACGCGTCCTTGGTGATCAGGATCCTGGCCTTGCGGACGTCCTCTGAGCTGAGCCGGTGACGGTAGGTCGATCGAGAAACACTCATTGGTACGTCTATTTTCGCACGAAAACGACCCGTGCGCGGAGCAGCCGTACGGCCCCCCGTTCGGCCTGTTTTCGGCCGGTGTGCTAGGCGAATGAGGCCGGATCGTCCAAGAAACGCATGAGGTGCACCACCCTGACACCCGACCCCGCCGCCCGCAGGCCCGCGACGACCTGCAGGACGCAGCCCGGGTTCGCGCTGACGACGACATCCGGCCGCGCGGCGAGGATCGCCGCGACCTTCTGCCGCTGCAGCTCCTGCGAGATGTCGGGCTGCGTCAGGTTGTAGATCCCGGCGCTGCCGCAACAGCGCTCGGCATCGGCGATCTCCACGACAGTGACGCCCTCGATAGCGCGTAGCAGTTCGCGTGGCTGTGCGCGGATCCGTTGCCCGTGTGCGAGATGGCAGGCGTCCTGGTACACGACCCGCAGCGGTCGTCCGACCCGCGCCGCCCGTGGCCGCGCCACCTCGGTGACGTCGCGCACGCGCGCACCGAATTCGCGGCCACGCTGAGCCCATGCGGGGTCCTCGTGAAGCACGTCGCCGTATGCCTTCAGGTGCGCGCCGCAACCTGCCGCGTTCACGACAACGGGGAGGTCGTCGCCAGCGAACGCGTCGATGTTGAGCCGGGCGAGCTCGCGCGCCTGCGCGCCGTCGCCGGAATGGGCGTGCAGTGCGCCGCAACACACCTGCTCGATCGGTGAGGTCACGCGCCGCCCGTCGCGTTCGAGGACCCGCACCGTTGCGCGCTCGGTCTCGCCGAACGCCTCCCGCATCACGCAGCCGGCGAACAAGGTGACGTCCGCGTCGGCGCGCTCGGCCAGCTCGAAAGGACGGCCCTCCGCGCGCGCCGCCAGCCCGCTAAGCCATCTGAGCCGACGCGGGCCGACCTTTCGTGCCAGCGAGGCCAGCCCGCTGCGCACGACAAGGTCGGTGAGCTTCGTCGCGGCGCGCAGTCGGCGGCGGCGAGCGATGGTGTCGAGACCGATGCGTCGCACGGCGCGCGTGATCCGACTCTCCGTGCGTCGCTCCGCGAGCACCTCTCGCGCGCCCTCCATGATCCGGCCAAAGGGAACGCCCGAAGGACAAGCGGTCTCACATGCGCGGCAGACGAGACACGCATCGAGATGTCCGGCCAGCGTCGCGGTCGGCGCAGCGGGCGACGACACGAGATCTCGGATGAGCTGGATGCGCCCGCGCGGAGAGTCCGCCTCCTCGCCGAGAACGCGGTACGTCGGGCAATCGTTGAGGCACAGCCCGCACGAGATGCACGTGGCGAGATCCTCCGAGCGGACGTGCGTAGTGAGCGAAGTGATAGTCCCTAGGATACGTTCGCGATGGTGACGACGACGCCCACTCTCGCGGAACGTCTGCGCGAGATCATCCCTCCCGACCGCGTGATCGATGACCCCGCGACCCTGCTCCCCTACGCGTACGACGCCTCGTTCTGGTCACTTCGTCAGCAGCGTCTCCCCGACGTCGTCGTCGTGCCCCGATCGAGCGCGGAAGTCGCGAGCGTCGTGCGGTTCGCCGACGCGACGGGTACCCCGGTCGTGCCGCGTGGCGCGGGAACGGGCCAGACCGGTGGTGCGATCGCACTGCGCGGCGGGATCGTCATCTCGTTCGCGCGTATGCGCGAGATCCTCGAGATCGATCGACCCAACCTGCAGGTGGTCGTGGAGCCGGGGATCGTCTTCGCCGACCTGCAAGAAGCGCTGCGGCCGAAAGGTCTCTTCTTCCCGCCCGATCCGGGAAGCGGGCGGGCGTGCACCCTCGGCGGCATGGCCGCAAACAACGCGAGCGGTCCGCATGCGGTCCGCTGGGGAACGACGTCCGCGTACGTCCTTGGGGCCGAGATCGTGCTGGCGGATGGGTCGGTGATCGTCACTGGTGGCGTTCGCTCGAAGGCGCTGAAGTCCTCGAGCGGGATCGACCTCACGAAGCTCTTCGTCGGGTCGGAGGGCACGCTCGGCATCATCACGCGCCTCCGCCTGCGCGTGCAGCCGCGGCCACCGGCGCGCGGCGTCGTGCTCGCGGGCTACGCGACGCTCGAGGACACGGTCGCGTCCCTCGACGACCTCTTCGAAGCGGGTGTCTTGCCTTCGACCGCAGAGCTGCTCGATCGCAGCGCGGTGGATGCGCTCAAGCGGTGGAAGCCTGAACTCGGCCTGCCCGCCGGCGAGGCGGTCCTCTTCATCGAGGTCGAGGGCACGCCCGATCACGTCGCGTCCTCGGTGCGCTATGTCGACGGGATCGTGCGTCGCCGCGCGACAACGACGCAGTTCGCCGAGGCCGAGGCCGAGATCGCGAAGCTCTGGGCCGCGCGCAGCGGTCTCGCCGCCGCGGCCGCGCTGGCACATCCCGACAAACACCGCATCTTCGCCGGCGAGGATCTCGCCGTGCCGCTGTCGGAGATCCCGCGCACCATCCGCCGGGCGCGTGAGATCAGCGCCGAGCTGCACATCGCGGTCATCTTCTACGGTCACTTCGGTGACGGGAACGTCCACTCGGCGATCCTCATCGATCCATCGGACATCGACGAGGTCCGCCGCGCTGACGAGCTCGCCGACCGCCTGCATCGTTTAGCGATCGAGGTCGGAGGCACCGTTACCGGCGAGCACGGGACGGGCGCGGTGCGTCAGCCTTACATGCGCGCGGAGCACGGTGACGCGCTGGACCTGATGCGGCGCGTAAAGGATGCGCTCGATCCGAAGGGCATCTTGAATCCGGGAAAGATATACGGGCAGGTCAACGACCCGGCCTGACGGTCTACGAGACCACGCGCACCGGTAGCGACCGCTCGCCACCCGCGTCGACGTGGAACGCTCGTCCCTCGGCCCGCGCGCTGACGATCTCGACGAGCTGCTCGTCGTCATAACGGGCCGCGACACCATCCTCGAGCGCGATACCCGGCGCGAGACCTGCCGCTATCTCACGCGCGTACACCGGGCGTCGTCGTCGTGAAGCGCGCCGAGCTCGGGGGTGAAGGAGTCCGTGATCCCTCCCTCGAACCAGCACAGACAGCCCGCTGACCAGCCGCTCAGGACCGTGCCACCCGCGTAGGCATTGCGCAGAGGGGCTTCAACGCCGTGCAGGCGCCAGATCGCGAGCATGTTGGCGGTGTTGCCCCCGCCGCCGATGACGACGTCCTGCGCCCGGACGAGAGCGTCGATGTCGTCGACTTCGCGATCGAACAGCGCGAGATGGCTCGGCTCGCACTCCACGCGAGCCAGCGCCTGAATAGAAGGTGAGCAGGTAGCCGGGACCGTCGCCGCTGGCCGTGCCGAGGAAGAGCACCTTGGGCCGTGGCCGGCGCGCAAGCGCGAAGAGGTAGGTCGACCCCCTAGCCCGAGCGCGTCGCGCTGCGGGAGACGATGAACGCGACCGCAGCAAGGATGATCGCGGCGCCGATGAGCATCGACGGTGTGACCACCTCGCCCAGCACCAGCGACCCGAGGAGCACGGCGACGACGGGATTGACGTATGCGTAGGTGGCGACGACCGACACGGGGGCGTGCTGGAGCAGCCACGTGTACGCCGAGAAAGCGACCAGCGAGCCGAAGACGACGAGGTACGCCATCGCGAGGAGGGACGCGGTCGAGAACGTCGATGGATCCGCGCGCCCTGGCTCGCCGATCGCTACGGCGATGACGACGAGAAGCGCGCCGCCGGCCAGCATCTGCAGGGTCGTCGACGCGAGCGGATCGCGTGGCGTGCGGAGCCGCGGAGAGGCGAATGTGCCGAGCGCCCATGAGAACGTCGCCCCGACCAGCATGAAGAGCCCGACCGGATCGACCTCTCCGCTCGCGCCGCGGGGGACGACGAGGATCGCGACGCCGGCGAAGCCTACGAGCACGCCGCCGATCAGTGAAGCTGCGACACGGTCGCCGGCGACGAGCCTGAAGACGACGATCCACAGCGGCACCGACGCGATCACCAGGGCCGTGAGTCCCGAGGGGACTGTGCGCTCCGCAAGCACGACCAGCCCGTTGCCACCGGCGAGGAGGAGCATGCCGACGAGTGCCGCCCCGCCCAGCTGCGCGCGATCGATGCGAAGAGCGGCGCGACCGTGTCGCGCGACGAGCCACGCGCCGAGGATCGTGCCTGCGAGCAGGAAACGGAGGCCAGCGGATAGGAGCGGCGGAAGCGTCTGCACCGCGATGGCGATCGCGAGATACGTCGATCCCCAGACGAGGTAGACGACCCCGAGCGCGGACCAGACGAGGACGCGGGACGGACTAGACGATGTAGCCGTAGTCAGCGAAGAGGAGCCGGAGGAAGAGCGCGACGCAAAGGACCACGAAGGCGATGCGCTGCGAAACGATCGCGCGCGGGTTCTCCTTGCCCA
>JANMSU010000480.1:0-1930 GCA_031389835.1 Chloroflexota bacterium | reverse complement strand
GCCGCTCAGGCGGGCGTCGAGCGATGGGGCCGCGCGCTGGCTCAGGTGCATTTCCCCTACGCCGAAGACCATCCCACCACGGCGCTCTCCGGAGGCGAGAAGCAACGCCTCGCGATCGCGGGCGCGCTAGCGCTGCGTCCGCGCCTGCTGCTGCTCGATGAGCCGACCGCGAACCTCGATCCCGCCGGCGCGGACACGGTGCGCAGCGCGATCGCCGACCTCAGTGCGATGACTCTCCTGCTCGTCGAGCATCGTGTCGCGGATTCCCTGCCACTCGTGGACCGTGTGGTGGTGATCGAAGCGGGCGGCGGCATCGTGGCGGACGGGCCTCCAGGGGACGTCTTCACTCGCTACGGCGCTCGGCTGGCCGAGCTCGGCGTGTGGGTGCCGGGTCCGCCGCCGGCACCGCCGACGCGGCGAACGATGTTCGGATCCGAGCTCGCGCGGGCCGAAGATGTCGCGTTCCGTTACCCCGGGGCGCAGACCTGGGCGCTGGGCGGTGTCGATGCTTCGGTGCGGGCCGGCGAGGCGCTCGCGCTGACCGGACCGAACGGCTCGGGGAAATCGACGCTGGCTCTCCTGGTCGCCGGTCTGCTGCGACCGGCACGCGGACGGGTCGCGCTCGAGGACGCGGAGCCATGGTCGCTGCCGGCGCGCCGACTGGTCGCGCGTGTCGGCACGGTCTTCCAGGATCCGGAGCACCAGTTCGTGACCGGCCGCGTCGATGAGGAGCTCATGGTCGGTCCCATTCGCGCGGGACGATATGCGCCCGACGCGCGGCGGATCGCTGTGGACCTGCTCGAGCGCCTCGGCCTCACCCACCTCGCGGCGGCGAATCCGTTCACGCTCTCTGGCGGCGAGAAGCGCCGCCTCTCGGTCGCGACCGCGATCGCGACGGCGCCGCCGCTCCTCGTGCTTGACGAGCCGACATTCGGACAGGACCGCCGCACCTACGGCGAGCTCGTTGCGCTGCTCGCCGCGCACTGCGACGGCGGCGGCGCGGCGCTGTTCGCGACGCACGACGAAGATCTCGTCGGGTCGCTCGCGGACCGCACGCTGAGACTCGCGCGCGGCCGCGCGGCGTGAGGCTACTCGAGCCGCTCGTCGCCGATCCAAGCGCGCCGCTCGCGCGCAGGCATCCGATCGCCAAGATCGTCGCCGCGCTCATCCTGATGCTCGCGCTGTTCGTCACCGTCGACCTCGTCACGTCGAGCGTGGTCCTGGTCGCGCTCCTCATCGCCGCGCGCTTCAGTGGTCTCCCACCCCGCTCGCTCGCGGCGCGCGCCGCGCCGCTGCTCATCGGCGCGATCAGCCTGGGCGTCTTCAACGCGATCCTTTCGGGGAGCGTGGCGGCAGGCGCGGCGATCGCGATGCGGATCATCGGCGTTTCCCTCGCCGGAATGATCGCGATCGCGACGATCGACCCGACCGATCTGGCGGATGCGCTCGTCGAACACGCGCACGCGCCGTCGCGTTTCGTCGTTGGCGCGCTCGCGGCGCTCCGGCTGTTCCCGCTGTTCTCGCGCGAATGGGACGTCCTGGGCCTCGCGCGCCGCGCGCGGGGCATCGAGGCCGATCGTACGTACGTGGATCGAGCGCGCGCGTTCCCGGGTCGCGCCCTCGGCCTACTGGTCGCGGCGATCCGACGCGCGAGTCGCCTTGCGCTCGCGATGGACGCACGCGGCTTCGGTGCGCGCGACTGCCGGACACTCGCCCGGCCGCGGGCGCTCGCACCGCGTGACGGGGCGCTCGTCGCGGGCGCTCTGGTGCTCGCGGTGGGGGCCACGGCGATCAGCGTCGTGCTCGGGACGTGGCGACCGCTGCTCACGTTCTAGGGCGAGGTTCGCTCTTTATCCCGCCGGAACGGCGAGCAGCTCGCGCTCGATGCGCTCGCGGATCGCCTCGCGGACCTCGACGAACGCCGCGTAAC
>JANMSU010000470.1:0-3279 GCA_031389835.1 Chloroflexota bacterium | reverse complement strand
CTCTCCCACGGCCTCCAGCTTCTGGCGCAAGTAGCGCACGTAGACCTCGAGGACGTTGTAGTTGCCGCCGAAGTCGTAACCCCAGACCTTCTCGGTGAGCTGCTCCTTCTCGAGGACCTGACGAGGATGGCGCAGGAACTGAAGGAGCAGGTCGTACTCCGTCGTCGTAAGCACGATCTCGCGCGCGCCGCGGCGCGCGCTGTGCGTTCCCGTGTCGAGCTCGAGGTCCGCAAAGCGCAGGAACTCCACTTCCGAAGGCTCCTTGCGCCGCAGCAGCGCGCGGATCCGCGCGCCAAGCACTTCGAGCGTGAAGGGCTTCACGAGGTAGTCATCCGCACCCGCATCCAGGCCCACGACCTGGTCGGCGGCGGCATCCTTGGCGGTCAGCATGAGAATCGCGAGCTGCGGGTCGCCCGCGCGCAAACGGCGGCAAACATCCAACCCGTCGATGCCCGGCATCATGATGTCGAGGACCACGAGATCCGCCGCGAACTCCAGCATCTTCTTCAGACCCTGTTCGCCATCACGCGCCGTGGCCACGGCGTAGCCCTCGAAGGAGAGCGCCCGCCGCAGCATGTTCGTGACGTTCTCGTCGTCGTCGATGACGAGCAGGCGCGCGGGCCGAGCGAGTGACAGGGTCTGTTCGGCAGCCACGCTCACTGTGCTCACGTCTATAGACGGTACGGGCGGTCGTCCGTCGGGGTCACCCGCCGTCCGGCCCTTCGCAGCGGGGCCGAAGGTCACCTCCGGGAGCCAGCGAGGGCCCTCGTCGGGCCGAACGGCGGCCGCAGACGCGGCCAGAGGAGCCAGATGAGGCTAAGGCCCCCAGCCACGAGCGCGAGGATCTGGGCCTCTTGCAGACCCGCGAACCAGACCGTCTCCGTCCGAAGGAACGTGAGCGCGAACTTCCCCAGCGCGTAGAGGCCGAGATAGGCCGCGAAGAGCTGGCCATCAAAGCGCAGACGTCCTCGCGACAGCCAGAGGACCGCGAAGAGCGCCACGTCCCAAGCCATCTCGTACAAGAAGACGGGCTCGTACGCGACGCCGAGCCGCGGCGCCATCGCGCCGGGGTTCAGATAGGTGACGCCGAACCCACTGGTCGCTCGGCCGAGCGCGTCGCCGGTGACGAGGCACGCCAGTCGGCCGATCGCCTGCCCGAGCACGACGCCCGGAGCTGCGGCGTCGGAGAAGCGCCGCACGGGCAAACCCCGCCGCCACGCGACCGCCGCTCCGGCGATGGTGCCGCCCAGAACGGCACCAAGGAGCGCGAGGCCGCCGTTCCAGATGGCGAGGATCGCCATCGGCTGTGCGGCGTAGAAGTCCCACCGGTCGATGACGTGGAGCGCGCGCGCCCCGACGAAGCCTCCGATGACGACCCACAACGTGAGTGACTCGACCTCGTCCATGGGCAAACCCTTGCGCCGCGCCTCGCGCGACGCGAGCCACACCCCGACGGCGATGGCGATCGCGACGATGACCCCATACCAGCTGAGCGCAAAAGGACCGAGGTGGAGGATGACCGGGTCGATGTCGATCGTCACGTCACACCACCGCAAGCGCGGCCAGCGCCACGATCGCCGTCGTCAGGCCGAGCGCGAGCTTGAGCGACGCGCGGTTGTGGAGCTGCCAGCGCGCGAGCGCGCGCATCGCCACGGGCGTCGCGGCGATGCCGAGGAGCGCGATGAGAGGCAGGACGAAGGCCAGGTTGTAGACGACGAGGTAAGCCATCGCCTGCGGGAGGTCGTTCCGGCTCGAGAGGAGCGCGAGGACCGCGAGATACACGTTCCCGGAGCACGGCACGGTGCACAGCCCGATGAGCGCGCCGGCACCGAAGAGGCCGGGGAGCGAGGCGCGCTTGACCCAGCTCTGCGCTCGCGAGTGGAACACCGGCGGCATGCGCAGGCGCTCTCCCAGCTCGGGGAGCAACGCCTCCTGAAGTGCGACGAGGCTCCAGCCGATCGCGACGATGGCGAAGATCTTTGTTCCGAGGTGGTCTTCACGGAGTGCGCCGGCGAAGCCCATGAGGCCGACGCCGATGAGCAGGTAGGTGATGAACATCCCGGCGACGTAGGCAGCTCCGCCGCGAAAGAGAGCGCGTCTGCGCTGAGCGGTCGGCCCTTCCATGGTCGCGCCGACCGCGAGGAGCGTCGCCGACACGAAGACGAGCAGGACCGCGATGGCGCACGGGTTGATCCCGTCAACGAGACCGGCGAGGACGATGGTGGCGAGATTGAGATCGATCCCGGTCACACGCGGATCTTCAGCACGCCCTGCATCGACGGGTTCTCCTTGCCGCCACAGCAGGTATCGCAGTAGAAGGCGTAGTCACCCGGCTCTGAGGCTGGGATCGTCACCACCGACGTGGTCTCCGGCGGGATGCGCGCGTCGACGCCCAGCGCGACGACCGTGAAGCCGTGCACGCCGCCCCCGTCGCTGTGGTGGCTGTTATCCGGATTGATGATGCGCACGCGCAGGGCGCGCCCGGCGGGCGCGGTGAGGTTCGGAGGCGTGAAGCCGCCCATCTCGATGCGGACCGTCAGGTCCACCGGCCCGGCATCCGTGGTCGCCAGCTCCTTGGGCCAGAGCGCGTACGTCGCGCCGCCGGCGACGGCGAGCGCGAGCACCGCGAACACCGCGAGGCGAGCGCGGAGGTTGGATGAACGGGGCTGGGACCGTGTACGGGGCATGCACGAGCTCCTTCTCGCCGGCGCCTTCCCTCGTCAGCGCGTCATTCAGTGCGCCATCGGTGAGTAGCCACGGTGCATGCCGGGATTCATATCGGCACCGAGGTGGCCGGCTCGCGCCATGTGCGCCACGTGCGCACCGAACGCCCTGCCGGTGGCCCCGTCAGGACACGTCGGACTCCCCGAGCCATCGTCGGCCAGCGCCGGGATGCCGGGAATGATCAGGGTCGCCACGAGAGCAACGATCGCAAGTGTCTTTCGCATCGCTTGTTTCTTCATATGGCCAGCCTCGCCTGGACGGCTGGGGCCTCCCTTGACCCGGTCTGAGGGCTGGCTGAGAACCGACTTTCTCAGCCCGCTACCAGCACGCGCCAAGCGACCGCTCAGGCCGTGGCGTCACGCTGCGAGCAGGCTCAATTGGAGGTCCTGTGATGCCAACCATGGATGGATACGGGTTCGGTCTCGGCGGTCTCGTCATGATGCTCTTCTGGGTCTTCGCGATCGCGGGGATCGTGTGGCTGGTCCTCACGATGAGCCGATCCCAGTTCCCGCGCGGCGGCGGTGAGAGCAGCGCCCTCCGCATCCTCGAGGAGCG
>JANMSU010000455.1:0-7398 GCA_031389835.1 Chloroflexota bacterium | reverse complement strand
GCAGGCATTCACTCGCCTCGCGGAGCGATACGTGGACAGTCCCGCCTTCATCGTCGGTCCCGGTATCAAGACCGGCGTGCGTCTTCGTGTCGACAATCCGTCGGAGGTCGGCGCTGATCGCATCGCGAACACGCTCGCGGCTCACCGGCGATACGGCGGGCCCGCCGTCGTCGTGGACTTCGGCACGACGACGAACTTCGACGTCGTGAGCGCCGAAGGCGATTTCCTGGGTGGCTCGTTCGCGCCCGGTCTCGAAGTCTCGGCCGAGTCCCTCTTCGGCCGCGCATCGCGCCTGTTCCGTGTCCCGCTCACCGCGCCGGCCGCCGCGATCGGGAAGAACACGACGGATTGCCTGCGCTCCGGCTTGGTTTTCGGCTACGTCGGTCTGGTCGATGGGCTGCTCATTCGCATCGCCGCCGAACTCCCCGCCAAGCCAACGGTGATCGCGACCGGAGGGCTGGCGTCGACGATCGCGCCGCTCACGAAGAGGATCGAGAAGGTCGACGAAGACCTCACCCTCGAAGGGCTTCGCCTTCTGTACGAGCTCAACGCCTGATGGAAGCGCTGCGCGGTCGCTTCATCGTGCTCGGGGTCACCGGCTCGATCGCCGCGTACAAGACGGTGGAGCTCGCGCGACGCCTGACGCAGGCGGGCGCGACCGTGCAGGTCGTCATGTCGCGATCCGCGACGGAGTTCGTGCGGCCGCTCACCTTCCAGGCGCTCACCTACCGACCGGTCGAGGTGGAGATGTTCCAGATCCAGGATGAGCGCGCCGCCGGTCACGTCGCAATGGGGCGGCAGGCCGACGTCGTCGTGATCGCGCCGGCCACCGCCCACGTCCTCGCGCGACTGGCGAACGGGTTCTCGGACGACCTCATCGCGACGACCGTGCTCGCGACCGACGCGCCGATCGTTCTCGCGCCGGCGATGGAGACGCACATGTGGCAGAACGCCGCGACACAGGCGAACGTCGCGGTGCTCCGGTCGCGCGGCGCGCACATTGTCGAGCCAGAGTCCGGGCCACTCGCGTCCGGCGACGTCGGCCCGGGTCGTCTCGCGTCGCTCGAGCGCATCGAGGCGGCGATCGCGGAAGCGCTGAGTGTCACGCGCACGCTCGCCGGCCGCCGCGTCGTCGTCACCGCGGGTCCGACGCTCGAGCCGATCGATCCGGTGCGCTTCGTCTCGAACCGGTCGAGCGGCAAGATGGGCTACGCGATCGCGGCCGCTGCCGCCGCCGCGGGCGCCGAGGTGTTCCTCGTCTCGGGGCCGACCGCGCTGCAAGCGCCGGCCGGGACGCAGCTCGTGCCCATCGAATCCGCCGAGCAGATGCGCGACGCAGTGCTCGGGCTGCTCCCGAACGCGGACGCCGTGATCATGGCGGCCGCGGTCGCGGACTACCGGCCGGTAGAGACGATGGAGCGCAAGATCAAGAAACGCGACGCGGGCAAGGAGCTGACTCTGCGGATGACCGAGAACCCGGACATCTTGAAGGCCATCGTGTCCGCGCGACGGTCCGGCGCGATCATCATCGGCTTCAAAGCCGAGACGGGCGACGCGACGGCCGAGGCCGGGCGCATGCTGCGGGAGAAAAAGCTCGACCTCGTGGTGGCGAACGACGTGAGCGCTCCAGGCTCTGCCTTCGGATCCGACACGGACCGCGTGACTTTCGTGAGCGCCGACGGCGTCGAGGCGCTGCCGCTCCTCGCGAAGACCGAGGTCGCTCGCCGACTCGTTGCGAAGCTCGCGGAGCGACTAGCGCGCTGACCGCACCCAGTCCACCTCGGTGTAGAGGCGCCGCCAGCCCAGGTCCTCGAGGTTGTGCGCCGAGACTGGATTCTGAGTCTGGCCAAAGAATATCCGCAGTCCTCGCGCCCATCCGGCGCGCATGCGGTGGACGATCATCGCGCTCTGGATCCCGCGCCCGCGGAACTTCTTCACCACACTGCCGTTCCCGAGGCCCGCGACCGGGCGCACGTCGAACAGCATCCCCGTCGCCGCTGCGACGCCATCGACACGTCCGAGATATGCGCTCAGCGATCGGCCGTGCGCACGCCGTCGCACCAGTGCCTCGACGATGTCGCGGAACCACGGACCACGTTCGCTGAAGCTAGCGAACGCGATCTTCGCGTACTCCTTGGCATCGCCCGCGGACACGCGCTCGATCATCAGACCGTCGACGGGTCGTACGCGCGGCAAAGCTCGGCGGTCGTAGCAGTAGATGTGCTCGTCGGTGCCTTCCTCCGGGACGTAGCCACGCCGCTCCAACAACCGGAGTGCGGCGCGCGGCGTTGGGCCTTGCGCCACCGCGATGCGCGGCGGGCGACCCGCGGCGGCGAAACGGCGCTCGAGCCGGTCGAGCACGGCTGGGGTCGCGTCGGACATCGTGCCGAATCCGAGAGCCCGATTGAGAAAACCGTTGTCCGTGGACGCCATCGTCCAGCTTATGAGTCCGCCGGCGTGGCTGACGCGGACGCCGCTCTCCTTCGCCACGCGAGGATCCGCGACGAGGTAGCTCGTGATCTCCACGCCCTCGGTCCGCTGCATGAGCGCCGCGAGATCGGCCAGACGCATCGGCGCGGACTTTAGCGGTGCACGCTTCGCAACGCTCCGAGCGTGCCGCAGTTGGCGCGCGCAACGTACGCGGGAGGACAGCGCACGGCCGCTTGGGGGCCGATGCTGTCCGCACGTTCGAGAAAGGAGGCACCACCGAAATGACCGCAGAACGCAAGACGTCCGAGAGCAAGATCGAAGCGGCCCGCGCGCGCCGCTCCGTCCGGATCCACGCCTTTCTGAATCGCTGGGCCCAGCGCCATTGGCCTGACCGAGTCGAGTTCCGCCGCCGACGGGAGAGCTAACGAGTCGCCAGGACCTCCTCGGCTTCGCGAACGATGTCGCGGACGATGTCACCGGCGGGTCTGATGTCCTGCACCAGCTCGCATGACTCGCCGGCCCAGAGCGGCGCGTACTCAGGCGCACCGTGGAACTCGCTCGACACCATGAACGGCGCGTAGCGTTTGATCTCGACGTTTCCCCACGGTCGGTGGTCGATGCCGATCGACGTGCCTTCGCCCGGGCGCGATCCGGACGGCGGGCGTCCGGCGGCCTCCCATTCGTCGACGACGCGCGTCCGGAGCGTGCGATGAGGGGCTTCGCGCCAGCCGGCGTCGTACAGGTCCGTGTAGTAGACGGCGTCCTCGGCGCGGGCCTCTACCACTCGTCTCTTGTACTCGTCGAGGATCCGCGCTTCGGTGCTCGCGACGAATCGAGTGCCGAGCGATGCGCCTTGCCCGCCGAGGGTCAGCGCAGCGGCGAGGCCGCGGCCGTCGCCGATACCACCCGACGCGAGCACCGGGAGCGGCCGCACCGCGTCGACGACCGCAGGCAGGAGAGTGGCGAGTGCGACGCGGCCGCGCACGTGTCCACCGGACTCCACGCCCTGCGCGATGATCGCGTCCACGCCGGCGCGCGCGGCGGCGCGCGCTTCGTCGACCGATCCGACCTGCACCAGCACGCGCGTGCCGACGCGGTGCGCCTCGTCGACGAACTCCGATGGATCGCCCCAGAAGAGAACAAGGACGGCGACGCGCTGCTCGATCATCGCTCGCACACTCGTCCTGATCCTGCCGGCGACCGTGGGGTCCTCGAGGCCGGCGATGATCATGTTCACTCCGAACGGGCGGTCCGTGAGCTCACGGGTCGCCGCGACCAGGCGCGCGATGTGCTCCGGTGGTGCTCCAGAGAAGCCGAGGACGCCACAGCCGCCGGCGTTCGACACGGCGGCGGCGAGGGCCGGTCCCGCGCCGAGGCCGAACCCCACGTTGAGGATGGGGTACTCGATGGCGATGAGCTCGCAGAACGGCGTATGGAGCCGTGAATTCGCGGCCACGGCGGTCCAAGATAGCGGTGGTGGGGGAAGTCGTCTGACCATCGAATGGGTCACGTTCGACTGTTACGGCACGCTCATCGACTGGGAGCGGGGGATCACGGACGCGCTTCTGCCGCTTCTCTCCCAACGGATCGAGCGCGATGAGCTAGCACGTCGGTACATCCGGGTGGAAGCGCAGGTGGAAGCCGAGGCCTACCGTCCTTATCGCGACGTGCTGGACGAGGCAGGCGTGCGCGTGCTCGCGTCGCTCGGAGTTGACGCACCATCGCCGCTCCCCGCCTCGCTACCTGCGTGGCGCCCCTTCGCCGAGGTCCCCGCCGCGCTCGCCGAGCTAAGGCGCCGTGGACGGAGGATCGCGATCCTCTCCAACGTGGATCGGGACCTCCTCGCGTCTTCCATACCGCAGCTCGGGCTCGAGCCCGACCTCGTGGTGACGGCACAGGACTGCGGCAGCTACAAGCCGGCGTCCCGTCACTGGCGAACGTTCAGCGAGCGCAGCGGCGCCAGCGCCGACGACACCGTTCACGTCGGTGCGAGCCAGTACCACGACATGCGCCCCGCGGCATCGCTCGGTTACCGCACCGTCTTTGTCGACCGCCACGGCGAGCCGCTGGAGACGTCGCCGACACGCGTCATCCCCGATCTCGCCTCGCTGCCCGACGTGCTCGACGGCCTGGAATGAAACCTGCGAGGCACTTGCCTCGCGCTACGATTGCGGTGACGCCGGGACCGGCTTAGCCGGCCTGGACGGAGGTTCGACATGGACATCGCAAAGAAGGTCACGGTCCCAGACGTCGTCGCCATGAAGCGCGACGGCAAGCGCATCACGATGATGACCGCCTACGACGCGGCGTTCGCGCGCCTGGTGGAGGCGGCCGGCATCGACGTCATCCTCGTCGGCGATTCGCTCGGCATGGTCGTGCTCGGTCACCCGAACACGGTGCCGGTCACGATGGACGACATGGTCCGCCACGCGGCCGCTGTCTCGCGCGGTGCGTCGCGACCACTGCTCATCGGCGACATGCCCTTCGGCTCGTACCAAACCGGTCCGAGCGACGCGCTACGCAACGCCGCGCGCTTCCTCAAGGAGGCAGGCATGGATGCGGTGAAGCTCGAGGGGGGACACGAGACCGTGCCGCTGGTGAAGGCGCTGGTCGAGAACGGTATCGCCGTCATGGCGCACGTTGGTCTTACACCGCAGCGCGTTGCGCAGTTGGGCGGCTTCAAGACGCAGGCGAAAAGCGCACGCGCCGCGCGGCAGCTTATCGACGACGCCGTTGCGCTCGAAGACGCAGGCGCCTTCTCGATCGTGTTGGAGTCGATCCCGGCGCCGGTCGCGGCGATGGTCACGGAGCGGCTCTCGATCCCCACCATCGGCATCGGTGCGGGCATCGGTTGCGACGGTCAGGTCCTGGTGCTGCACGACGTGCTCGGCCTGTACGGTGACTTCAAGCCGAAGTTCGCGAAGCGCTACGCGGACATCGGCACCGCGGTGGTCGACGCGCTGCGCGCGTTCGATGTCGAGGTGCGCGAAGGCAGCTTCCCTGACGCGGAGCACAGCTTCACGATGAAGGAGAGCGAGCTCGCCGCGCTGCGGGAGAACGTCGCGCGCCCCAAGGCGGTCTGACCCATCACCGATAAGGTCCCCTTCAGCGTCGCGATCATCGGCATGGGTGCGATCGGTCACGTGGTCGAGCGCGCCCTCGCGGCGCAGGTGCCACGTCTCGTTCGCATCGACCGCACCACGGCCCCACTCCGACCGGACGAGAAACGGGTGGACGCTGCGGTCGTATGTGTGAAGACGCTGGGCAATGCGTGGGCGGCGGAGGTCGCGCAGCGCATCGTTTCTCGCGACGGCGTCCTGCTCACGATCCAGAACGGGCTTGGCAACTACGAGACGCTCGTCGCGGCGATCGGCGAAGCGCGCGTCGCCGTCGGCGTCATCTACGTCGGCGCGCGTCTGGACGGCGGGACGCTCCATGCGACCGGGCCTGGGAGGGTCGAGCTCGGACGGCCGTCGGGCGAGGGACCGCGTCGCGCGCTGGAGCTGCTCGCCGCGCGCCTCGCTGACGGTGGCATGACGGTGAGCGTCGTCGATGACTCGTGGCCGTCGGTGTGGCGCAAGCTCGCGACGAACGCCGCGGTGAACCCGACGAGCGCCTTGTTCGGCTACACCAATGCCGAGCTTCTCGCCGACGTCGCGGCGTCGCGTGTCGCCGACGGTCTCGCAGCGGAGGTCGCGCGTGTCGCGACGGCGAGCGGTGTCGCGATGAACGAGCACGAAGCGCGTCGGTGGTGGCGCGAGATGGCGGCGCTCACCGGCGCGAATCGCTCCTCGATGCTGCAGGACGTGCAGGCCGGCCGTGCGACGGAGGTCGACGCGATCTGCGGCGCGGTCCATCGCGAGGGCGAGCGCCGCGGCGTCGCCGCGCCGCTCAATCAGGCGATGACGGTGCTCCTCCGAGCCCTCGAGCCGGCCGCCTAACGCGAGCCGCGCCTCACAGGCGGCGGCCGACCACCAGCACGCCGAGCGAAAGCACCGCGAACGCGATACCGATCCACGCGAAGGCCGTTGCCAGCCCGACGCCCTGCGCGAGCACACCGAAAAGCGGCGCCCCCAGCCCGCCGATCTCGGCGTTCGCCAGATAGAAGGCGCCGAGCACCGTCGCCCTGCGCCCGGGAGGAGCGCTGTCCATGACGAGCGTCTCCGTCACGGTCGATCGCATCGCCCACAGCAGGCCGAACACGACGAGCACGGGGACCAGCGCCTCGTTGGGCACGACGGTGATCGCGAAGATCGTCGGACCAAGCAGCGTCAGCGCGCCAAGGATCACGGTCCTCCGGCCAAGGTGATCCGAGAGCCAGCCGCCAGCAGGGGAGCCCACGATCCCCACGAGCTGAGGGACGCCGAACAGCAGGGCGGCGACAGCGGGCGAGATGCCACGCGCGTCCACGAAGTACAAGGCCAAGAATGCGAGGACCGCGGCCAGCCCGAACTGGAACACGACCGACAGCGAAACGATCGGACCGACATCGCGGAAGACGTTCGCGATCTCGCGGAAGGCGGAGAAGCGATCGCCCGGAGCGGTCCGCTCTTGCACGCGCGGAGCGACGAACCAAAGAAGCGCGCCGAAGACGATCGGCGCGACCGCGAACGCGAGATACGGCGTGCGCCAGGTCCCGCTCGCGAAGACCAGGTAGCCCGCGAGCGCGGGCGCGGCGAAGAACGAGAAATGACCGCCGGTGATGTGCATTCCCATGACCGCGCCACGGACTCGCGGTGAGAACGTGCGCGCGATGAGCGCGGCTGCCGGCGCGTGGTACGAGCCCGAGACGATCCCCATGAGCACGAGGAAAACCAGCAGCTGCCAGTACTCGCCGGCGGTGGCGAGCGCGACGCTGACGACGCCCATGAGGAGAAGGCCGAGCACGATCACGGTGCGCGACCCGATCCGGTCGGCGAGCACGCCCCATGGCGCGTTCGCGAGACCTGCCGAAAGCGCGAACGCCGA
>JANMSU010000445.1:0-4116 GCA_031389835.1 Chloroflexota bacterium | reverse complement strand
CATCCTCACGTAGAGACTCGCCCCGATCCTCGAAGCGCAGAGGCAAGAACGAGAGGAGACCTGAGTGTCTTTCGCAGACAAGACCCTGACCTGTCGCGACTGTGGCCAAGAGTTCATCTGGACCGCCGGAGAGCAAGAGTTTTACGCAAGCCGTGGCCTCCAGAACCCCCCGAGCCGTTGCCCCGCTGACCGTGCGGCACGCCGCGCTGGTGGCGGTGGTGGTGGCGGTGGTGGATACGGCGGCGGCGGTGGTGGTGGCGCCCGCGAGATGTTCACCGCAACATGCAGCAACTGTGGCAAGGAAGCCCGCGTGCCGTTCCAGCCGCGGGGTGACAAGCCGGTGTACTGCAGCGACTGCTTCGAGCAGCGCCGTCCATCGCAGTCCCGTAGCCGCTACTAGTTAGGTGCCGAAGCAAAAGGGACCCAAGCGGGACAAGGCCGAGAAGAATCGGATTGCCGCGCTTAAGGCACAAAAAGCACGTAAGGGTGGGGTCGGCGGAGATCGCCGACCCCCCCGTTGAAATCCTCCACCGCTAGCGTCACGGTCAAGCTCCACGGGGGACCCTTCAACGGGCAGTCGGCGGTCGCCTATGGCGCGGTCGTCGGCAAGCTCATCGAGGTGAACCACAAGTCGTACCGCATCACCAAGATCGAGCCCGTGCCCGGCTGGCGCGAGCTAGTCGCTCAGGCGAACTTCGAAGAGAAGCCGAAGGTGGCCGTGGCTGCCAAGGACGTCACTCCGAGGTAATAGCTCCGACCGACGCGGACGAAACGAGCTTCGAGTACTTCGCGAGCGCCCCCGTCGCATAGCGCGGCGGGGGCGCTTTCGTTGCCGCGAGCCTGCGGCGTATCTCATCCGCAGCCACGTCGAGATCCAGGCGTCGCTTCGCGGGATCGATGAGGATCGTGTCGCCGTCGTGGATCGCGGCGATCGGACCGCCGACCGCGGCCTCGGGCGCGATGTGTCCGACGACGTGGCCGTGCGTCGCGCCGGAGAAACGCCCATCGGTGATGAGCGCGACCTTCTCCGCGAGACCCGCGCCAACGATCGCGCCGGTGACGCCGAGCATCTCACGCATGCCGGGCCCGCCCTTGGGACCCTCGTACCGGATCACGACGCAGTCGCCCTCCTTGATCCTTCCGTCGACGACAGCGGCGAAGGCGTCTTCCTCGCGGTCGAAGACGCGCGCGGTGAAGCGGCGCGCCTCCATCAGGTGCCCCGCGACCTTCATCACGCCGCCCTCCGGCGCGAGCGAGCCCTTCAGGATCACCATCCCGCCGGTCGCCGCGAGCGGCTTCGCCAGCGGTCGCACCACCTCCTGGCCCGGCGTCTCCGTCGCCGCGCGCGCCTCGTCTCCGATGGTCTTTCCGCTCACAGTGAGGGCGTCTTCGTTCAGCAGCTTCGCGTCGAGCAGGCGGCGCAGCACGAGCATGATGCCGCCGGCCCGGTCCATATCCGGCGCGGTGAATCGTCCCCACGGTTTCATGTCGGCGAGGAGCGGCGTCTTCGCGCTGATGCGGTCGAAGTCCTCGAGCGAGAGCTCGACGCCCGCCTCGCGCGCGACGGCGAGCAAATGGAGGACCGCGTTCGTCGATCCGCCGGTCGCCATAACGGCGGCGATCGCGTTCTCGATCGCGGGCCGCGTGATGATCTGCCGCGGCCGGACTCCGTCACGAAGAAGCTCCATCACGCGGCGACCGGCGCTGCGCATCACCTCGCGGCGGCGCGGATCCGTGGCGGGTACCCGCGACGAACCGGCCGGTGAGATCCCGAGGGCCTCGAACGCAGTCGCCATCGTGTTCGCGGTGAACTGCCCACCGCACGCGCCAGCGCCGGGGCACGCGCTTCCTTCGAGCTCCCGCAGCTCCGCGTCATTCATCTTCCCGACCGCGTGCTTCCCAACCGCCTCGAAGACGTCTCCGATGGTGACGTCGCGGCCCTGGAAGCGGCCCGGCATGATCGACCCGCCGTAGACCATCAGCCCCGGGATGTCGAGTCGCGCGAGCGCCATCACCGTTCCCGGGATCGTCTTGTCGCAGCCGCTCACGCAGACGAGCGCGTCGAACAGGTGGCCGCGCGCGACGAGCTCGATCGAGTCCGCGACGAGCTCGCGCGAGATGAGCGATGCCTTCATGCCCTCGGTGCCCATCGAGATGCCGTCGCTGACGGCGATCGTGTTCAGCTCGACCGGTGTGCCACCGGCTTCGCGGATGCCCTCCTTGACCCACGCGGCGAGCTCTCGCTGATTGATGTTGCAAGGCATGATCTCGATCCACGAATGCGCGACGCCGACGAGTGGCCGCTTGAAATCCTCGTCCGTGTACCCGACAGCACGCATCATCGAACGCGCGGGCGCCCGGTCCGGTCCGTCGATCATCACTTTGCTGCGTGAGCGTGGATCTGTTGTCACGTCATGCCTCCGCGCATAGAGTGCGCTCGGCGGGAGGGGAGAACAAATGACCACGACTGTGTCACCGGACGAGCGCCGCGATGCGCTCGTTGGCCGCGCGGTCCAATCAGCACAGGGCGCAGCGGACCTCTTCGCGATGTACCTCGGTCGGCGCCTTGGCTATTACCAGTCACTGTGGAAGGAGGGCGCGGCGACCTCGGCCGAGCTCGCCATGCGCACCGGGACGGACGAACGCTACACGCGCGAGTGGCTCGAGCAGCAGGCGGCATCGGGCTTCCTGGACGTCGACGATGCTCGCAACGCGCCCGACAAACGACGCTTCACGCTCCCGGAGGGACACGCGGCGGTGCTTGCTGACACGGAGGACCTCAACTACGTCGCACCGATCGCGGCCGCGATGGTCGCGGCCTTGAGGAGGAGTGACGAGCTGGCGAACGCCTTCCGTTCCGGCGGCGGCGTCTCGTGGGCCCAGTTCGGCCCGGAGATGCGCGAGGCGCAGGGCGCGCAGAACAAGCCGCCGTTCCTGAAGCAGCTCGCCCAGGACTTCATCCCCGCGATCCCCGACGTCCACGCGAGACTCATGGCCGATCCGCCGGCACGCGTCGCGGACATCGCGTGCGGTTTCGGTTGGTCGAGCATCGGGATGGCCAAGGGCTATCCGAAGATCCGTGTCGACGGCTATGACCTCGACGCGCCGTCGATAGGGAAGGCGAGCGAGAACGCGCGCGAGCACGGCGTCACGGACCGCGTCCGCTTTGAGGCGCGCGATGCCGGCGATCCGAAGCTCGCTGGTCAGTACGACCTGGTAACGATCTTCGAAGCGCTCCACGACATGTCGCGGCCGGTCGAGGTGCTCCGAACAGCGCGAAAGCTGGCGGGGGATCGCGGGACTGTGCTCGTGATGGACGAGCGCACCGACGACGAGTTCGCCGCACCCGCGAGCGACCTGGATCGCCTCTTCTACGGTTTCAGCATCCTGGTCTGCTTGCCCGACGGGATGTCTCACAAACCGTCGGCCGCGACGGGAACGGTGATGCGCCCGGCCACGCTGCGCCGCTATGCGCAGGAGGCAGGCTTCAAGGATATCGAGGCGCTGACGATCGAGGCGGGATTCTTCCGCTTCTACCGCTTGATCGCTTAGCGGCTCAGGCCGCCGGGAGCGGTGCCGGTGCGACGACCGCCTTCCGGCGCGACTCCGCCGAGATCGTAATGAGGTCGCGCTCGTCGAGCTCGTGCACCTCGTCGGCGCGGCGCATCGCGAGGCGGTAGGCGTTGTCGAGCTCCTCGCCGTGCAGCGGGACCCCAAGCTCCGCGAGCCGCGCCGCGAGACCGGCGCGACCGGACAGCTTGGACACGACGAGCCTTCGCGACTCCCAGCCGACGGACTGCGGGGTCATGATCTCGTAGGTCCGAGGATCCTTGATCACGCCGTCCTGGTGGATCCCCGACGCGTGCGCGAAGGCGTTCGCGCCGACAACGGCTTTGTTCGGCTGCACCGGGATGCCGGTGCGCTCCGACACGAGGCGGCTCGTCGGGACGATCCGTTCGGTGTGCACGTGTGTGTCCGCGTTGTACCAATCCGAACGGCAGCGGAGAGCCATGACCGTCTCCTCGAGCGACGCGTTTCCCCCCCGCTCGCCGATGCCGTTCATGGTGACGTGCGCCTGCGACGCACCGACCTCGATCGCCGCGAGCGTGTTCGCGA
>JANMSU010000443.1:0-24654 GCA_031389835.1 Chloroflexota bacterium | reverse complement strand
CTCCGCCTCGGTCGCGTACTTGTTGATGCCGACGATCGTGCGCTCCCCCTTCTCGATCTCCTCCTGGAAGCGGAACGACGCCTCGGTGATCTCGCGCTGCGGATAGCCGCGCTCGACCGCCTCGACCATCCCGCCCATCTTCTCGATCTCCGCCAGATACTTGTCGAAGCCCTCCTCCATGACGTTGGTGAGGTGCTCGAGGTAGTAGGAGCCGGCGAGCGGGTCCGCGGTGTCCGCGACACCCGATTCATGCGCGATGACCTGCTGCGTGCGCAGGGCGAGCGTCACGGCCTCCTTGGTCGGCAGGGCGTAGGTCTCGTCGAGCGAGTTGGTATGGAGCGACTGCGTGCCGCCGAGCACCGCGGCGAGCGCCTGCAGTGCCACGCGCACCACGTTGTTATACGGCTGCTGCGCCGTGAGCGAAACGCCCGCGGTCTGCGCATGCGTGCGCAGCTGCAGCGCTCGAGCGTTGGTCGGGTGGTACCGACGCTCCATCTCGCGCGCCCAGATCCGCCGGGCCGCGCGGAACTTCGCGATCTCCTCGAAGAAGTCGTTGTGCACGTCGAAGAAGAAGGACATCCGCGGCACGAAGTCGTTCGGATCGAGACCGGCAGCGACGCCCCACTTCACGTACTCGAGGCCGTCGATGAGCGTGAACGCGAGCTCCTGTATCGCCGTCGAGCCCGCCTCGCGGATGTGATAGCCCGACACGGAGATCGTGTTCCACTTCGGCACCTCGCGCGAGCCGAAACGGAACGTGTCGATGACCAGGTCCATCGCCGGTCGTTCGGGCACGATCCACTCGCGCTGCGCGATGTATTCCTTCAGGCAGTCGTTCTGGATCGTGCCTCCGAGCGACGTGAGGGGGTAACCGCGCTTTTCCGCGGCCGCGAGGTACATCGCCCACACGATCGAGGCCGGCCCGTTGATCGTCATCGACGTCGTGACCTCGTCCACAGGGATCTTGTCGAAGAGGATCTCCATGTCGCGGATCGTGTCGACGGCAACGCCCTCGCGACCGACCTCGCCGCGCGAGAGCGGATCGTCGGAGTCGCGTCCCATGAGGGTCGGCATATCGAACGCGGTCGAAAGACCGGTCACGCCGTGCGCGAGCAGGTAGTGAAAACGCTCGTTGGTATCCTCGGCCGAGCCGAAGCCCGCGAACTGGCGCATCGTCCAGAGGCGCGAGCGATACATCGTCGGATGGATGCCCCGCGTGTACGGGAACTCGCCCGGCCCGGCGAGCTGCTTCGCGGGATCGAAACCATCGAGGTCGTCCGCTGTGTAGAGCGGATCGATCGGGACCTCGGAGAGCGTCGTGAAACTCTCTTTGCGCTCGGCGCGCTTCTTCACCGCCGGCCCGTACGACTCATCCAGCCACCGCTGCTTCCCTGTCTTGTTCTTCTGGAGCGTCATGCGGCGATGAGCGAGCGCGCGATCACCATGCGCTGCACCTCGCTCGTCCCTTCATAGATCGTGGTCGCGCGCGCATCCCGCGCGTAACGCTCGACCTCGTACTCGCGCATGTACCCGTAGCCGCCGAAGACCTGAAGCGCCTGATACGTCACGCGCTGCGCCGCTTCGCTCGCGAACAGCTTGGCCATCGACGCCTCGCGCGTGAACGCGCGACCGCTATCCCGCAGCCACGCGGCGCGAAGGTTGAGGAGACGCGCGGCGTCGAGATCGGTGCGAGCGCGCGCGAGCGAGAAGCGGATCGCCTCGAACTCGACGATGGGCTTCCCGAACTGTCGTCGCTCGCGCCCGTACGCGATCGCCCGCTGGATCACGGCGCGCGCGATCCCGATGGACTGGGCTGCGATCCCGATACGTCCGCCGTCGAGCCCCGCGAGCGCGATGCCGAAGCCTCTGCCGACCTCGCCGAGCACCGCGTCGGCGCCGACGCGCGCATCCTCGAGGAGGAGAGCACTCGTGTCGGATGCATGTAGCCCCATCTTCTGATCGGACGGACCGAGGCTGACGCCCGCTGCGTCGATGGGCACGATGAAGGCGGTGATCCCCGCGTGGGGTCTGCCGTCCTCCGCCACGCCAACGCGCGCGAACGCGATCACGAGAGGCGCGTAACGCGCGTTCGTGATGAAGTGCTTGCGTCCATTCAGGACCCAGCCGTCGCCATCGCGCCGCGCGGACGCGCGCAGCGACGCGGCATCGCTTCCGCTGCCGGCCTCGGTGAGCGCGAACGCGCCGAGTCCGGATCCGTCCATCAGGCGCGGCAGCCATCGCGCGCGCTGCTCGCCTGTGCCGTAGCGAACGATCGAACCCGCGACGATGCCGCTGTTCACGGAGACGCCGACGGCGAGCGATGGCCACGCCGCCGCGAGCTCCTCGAGCACGAGCGCGAACACGACGCTGGATGCACCAAGCCCGCCGTCCTCCTCCGGTACGCCCATACCGAGGACACCGAGCTCACCGAGATCGTGGATGACGTCGGCGGGGAGCCGGCCCTCGCGCTCCGCGTCAGGGATGCGCGGCCCCAGGCTCGCTGCCCAGTCGCGTACCGCCTCCGCAAGCTCGCGCTCGGTCTGTCCGGCTTCCGGCCGCATCAGGCTCCGGCCCTCGTCTTCTTCACGGCCTCGGTGAATGCAGGAAGGAACTCGAAGAGGTCGCCGACGACGCCGTAGTCGGCGATCTTGAAGATGTCCGCGTCCGGATCCTTGTTCACCGCGACGATGACCTTGCTCGACGTCATGCCCGCGAGATGCTGGATCGCGCCGGAGATGCCGAGCGCGATATAGAGGTCGGGCGTGACGGTCTTGCCCGTTTGGCCGACCTGCTCCTCGTTCGGGCGCCAGCCGGCGTCGGTCACCGCGCGCGAGGCCCCCGTCGCAGCGCCGAGCGCGTCGGCCAGCTCCTCGAGCAGCTTCCAGTTCTCCGGACCCTTGAGGCCGCGACCACCGGAAACGATGACGCGCGCCTCGCTGAGCGAGACGCGCTTGCTCGTTGTCGCGGTCGGCTCGAAGCGCACGAACTTCAGCGTCGCCCCGGCGCTCACATCGGCCGCGATGGTCGCTGGCTTCACCTCCGGCGCGCCCGCCGCGAGCGTCCATGCGCCGGGACGGATCGAGAGCACCGCCGGGAGCGACACACGCAGCGTCGCGCGCACCTTGCCCGCATACATCGTCCGCTTCACCTCGAGTGCGCCGTCTTTCGCCGTCGCGTCGGTGCAGTCCGCGGCGTAGGCCCAGCCCAGCTTCGCGGCGACACGCGCCGCGAGGTCGCGTCCGCTCAGCGTCGCTCCGGTGAGCACGACCTCGGCGCCGCTCGACTTCGCTCGCTCCGCGACCGCGTTCGCGTGCGAGACCGGGTGATAACGGTCGGTGCCCGTGACCTCGACGACATCGATGTCGCCGAACGACGTCGCTTTCGCCGCGATCTCGGCCGTGACACGGCGGAGCTCGCCGTCGCGACGCTCGGCGACGATCAGGATCTTCATAGGACCTTCGCCTCCTCGTGCAGAAGGCGCGCAAGCTCGATCGCGAGCGCTTTCACGTCACCGTCGCCCTTCAGGATCTTGCCGCCGCCCCGCTGTGGTGGCGGCTCCATCGCGACGATCTCGGCCCGCGGCGCACCGGCCGTGACGCCGAGCGCGGCGAGATCCTTCTCGGGGATCTCCTTCTTCTTCGCTTTCATGATCCCGGGCAGGCTCGGGTACCGAGGCTCCTTCGCGCTCTTGTGCACGAGACCGACGACCGGAAGCGGTGCGCTCCACACCTCGTGGCCGCCCTCGATCTCGCGCCAGAGCTCGACGCCGTCCGCGGCGGCCGCGATCTTCGTGAGCATCCCGACGTGTGGCCAACCGAGCATCTCAGCGAGAGCGGGGCCGACCAGACCCTGGTCGTCGTCCGAGGCCTGCTTCCCGCACAGCACGACATCGGGCTTGGCTTCCTTCACGACGGCGGCGAGCGCCTTCGCGACGTCGAGGCCGCTGGTCTTCTCGTCGGCGCTGACCAGCGTCGCGTCGTCGCAGCCCATCGCGAGCGCTTGGCGCAGCGCGTCGCGCGAGCGCGCCGGGCCGACGGTGACGACGCTGACCGTCGTCGACGGATCGCCGTCTTTCTGCTCGAGCGCGAGCTCGATCGCGTACTCGTCGTACGGTGAGATCGACCAGGTGATGCCATCAGTCGCGACCGACTTGCCTTCCGGCGCGACCTTCACTCGGACGGTCGAGTCCGGCACCTGCTTCAGGCAGACCATGAACTTCATGTCAGACGATCTCCTCGTCGTTCGCGTAGCGCATGCCGACCCAGATCGCGAACACCGCCACGACGATCGCGAAGAGCGCGCCCACGATCCAGGCGATCGTGCCGCCGTCTGTCAGATCCATCAGTTCGTCTCCAAACGCGCGGCGACGAGCTCTAGCACGTCGACCGGCTTGATGGACTCTTGCACGCCTTTGGCCCCGACGCCCTCCTCGAGCATGATCAGGCAGTAAGGGCAACCGCTCGCCACCTTGGTCGCGCCCGACTTCGTGGCGAGCAGCTGGTCGACGCGGCGATGGTTCACGCGCTGTCCCATCTTCTCTTCCATCCACATGCGACCGCCGCCGGCGCCGCAGCAGAACCCACGCTCGCGGTGGTGCGGAGCGATCTCGGTGCGCGTCACACCGGGCACCGCGTCGAGGACTTCGCGTGGCGCGTCGTAGATGCGGTTGTGGCGACCGAGGTAACAGGGGTCGTGGTACGCGACGACTTCCGCCGCGGCTCCGTCGCGCATCGTGATCTTCTTCTCGTCAAGCAGCTTCTTCACGAGCGGCAACGCGTGCACGACCTCGTAGCTGCCGCCGAGCTGCGGGTACTCATTAGCGATGGTGTTGAAGCAATGCGGGCACGACGTGATGACCTTCTTCACCTTGGCCGCGTTGAGCGTTTCGATGTTCTGCTGTGCCTGCAGCTGATAGAGGTATTCGTTGCCCATCCGGCGCGCCGGATCGCCGTTGCACGTCTCCGCCGCACCGAGGATCGCGAACGAGACGCCCGCGGACTTCAGGATCGCCGCCAGCGCGCGCGCGACACGCTGATTGCGGCGGTCGTACGACGCCGCGCAGCCGACGAAGTACAGGTACTCCGCGTCGGGCTTCTCGGCGAAGGTCGGGATCTCCAGGCCTTGCGCCCAGTCGGCGCGCGACTCGCGCGCCTCGCCCCAGGGATTCCCGGCGCGCTCGATGTTCGTCATCGCGCGCTGTGCCTCGGCCGGCGCGGCGCCCTCCATGAGCGTCAGCGAGCGGCGCATGTCGACGATCTTGTCGATGTGCTCGATGGTCACCGGACACGCTTCGACGCACGCCGCGCAGGTCGTGCACGCCCAGAGCTCGTCCGGCTTCGTTTCGACCCAGTGCGCCGGCGGCGTGCTCTCGGCCTTCGCATCGGCGAGCAGCTTCGGACCCTCGCGGAGCAGCTGGTCGCGGATATCGAGGACGATCTTCTGCGGGTCGAGCGTCTTGCCGGTCGCAAGGGCCGGGCAATTATCGGAGCAGCGCCCGCACTCGGTGCAGGTGTAGCCGTCGAGCAGCTGCTTCCACGAGAAGTCGCGGATGTTCGCGGCGCCAAAGGTCTCCTTGTTCTCGATGTCGTCGATCATCTGGAGCGCGCCGCGCGGGCGCGACGAGCGGAAGTACACGTTCGGCAGCGTCGTGACGATGTGCAGGTGCTTCGTGCGCGGCAGATAGACGGCGAAGGCGAGGATCGCCACGACGTGCGCCCACCACGCACCCGCGAACACGGCCGACGCGTTCTCGCGCGAGAGGACGTTGACGAGGCCCGCGAGCGGCGGCGGCGTCACCCCCGTCTCCAGCTGCCCCGCGGCGATGCCCGCGCTCTCGAAGGCGAGCAGCGAGAGCATGAGGAAAGAGATGAGCCCGAGGATCACGTATCCCTCGGGTGCGATGTGCATGCGCGGCGGCTTCAAGAATGCGCGCCGCACGACGGCGACGACGACCGACGCGAGCACGGCGACGGCGAATAGGTCGAGCGTCCACGCGTAGAGACCCGTCTCGGTGAACGGCAGGTGCCGGCCGAAGAGCCCCGCGATGAGGAGATCGGCGCTCCCGTAGGTGATGACCAGGAAGCCCCAGAAGATCAGCGCGTGTCCGATGCCTCGCACGAAGTACGGCCGCTTCAGGAGCTTGCTCTGTCCGAGGTAAATGACGATCTCGTCGCGCAGCCGCCGCGCCGGCTGGTCACTGCGGTCCTCGTTGCGCCCGAGACGCAGCAGCCGGTAGAGCAGCGACGCGCGCCAGAAGAATCCGCCGAACCCGAGCACGATCAGCGCGAGTAATAGGAGAGCGAGGCCCTGCGTCGGCGCGATCACTGCTTCAGGATCTCTTCTGCGATCACGAGATTCATGATCTCGCTCGTTCCTTCGTAGATCTCGGTGATCTTCGCGTCGCGGTAATGGCGCTCGGCCGGGTAGTCGGTGAGGTAGCCGTAGCCGCCAAAGATCTGCACGCACTCGCGCGCCGCGCGCACGGCGACGTCGCTCGCGAACAGCTTCGCCTGCGCCGCCGCGAGGATGTGGTCTTCGCCGCGGTCCTTGAGGGTCGCGGCGCGCCAGACCAGGAGACGCGCGGCGTCGGTCTCGGTCGCCATGTCGGCGAGTTTCCACTGGATGGCCTGGAACTCGACGATCTTCTTGCCGAACGCCTCGCGCTCCTTCGCGTACGCGAGCGAGTCCTCGAGGCATGCCCGCGCGATGCCGACGGCCTGCGCCGCGATGCTGATGCGTCCGCCGTCGAGCGTGGCGAGCGCGATCTTGAAACCAGCACCCGCCTCGCCCAGCAGGTTCGCCGCGGGCACGCGGCAATCCTGGAACAAGAGCTGCGCTGTGTCCGAGCCGCGGATGCCGAGCTTGTGCTCGAGCTTGCCGACGCTGAAGCCGGGCGTGCCCTTCTCGACGATGAACGCGGCGATGCCGCGCTTGCCCGCCTTCGCATCCGTCTGCGCGAACACGAGCGCGAGATCCGCACTGGCCCCGTTGGTGATGAAATTCTTCGTCCCGTTCAGCACCCACTCGTCGCCGTCGCGCCGCGCTGAGGTCCGCATCGCGGCGGCATCGCTGCCGGAGGCGGGCTCGGAGAGCGCGAAGCATCCGAGCTTCTTGCCGCTGGCGAGCGGCCGGAGAAGGCGGTCCTTCTGCTCGTCATTGCCCCAGTGGAGCAACGGATCGACCACCAGCGAAACGTGCGTGGACATGACAACGCCGGTGGACGCGCAGGCTCGGTTGATCTCCTCGCAGACCAGCGCGTAGCTCAGCGCGTCGAGGCCCGCGCCGCCATACGACTCCGGGACGTAGATCCCAAGGAACCCGAGCGACGCCATCTCCGCGATCAGCTCGGGCGGGACCTTTCCCTTTTCGTCGATGTCATGCGCGAGGGGCAGCACCTTCTCGCGCGCGAAGTCGCGCGCCGTCCGCTGCGCGAGCTCCTGCTCCTCGTTGAGCGCGAGGTTGAAACCGGCTGCGATCTCAGTGGTCGTGGTCGTGCCCATGTCCATGCTCCTCATTCGCGTGAAAGCCGACGTACCGGCCGTCGGGGTCGCGGGCGAAAAAGTAATCGCCGTGGAATTCGCCGACCGCGCAGCCCGCGGCCTTCGCGCGCGCGAATGCGGTGGCGACATCTTCGATACCGAACCACACCACGAAGCCGCGCTGGCCACGCACCTCGGGCTCGGTCTGCCGGTCATCGGGATCGTGCACGACCAGCTGCGCGTTGTCGGCCGCGAGCCAGGTCGCCTCGCCCTGGGCATCGCCCTTGAGGCCGGCGATCTCGGAGTAGAAGCGGACGACCTCCGCGCGCTTCGCGGTGAACGCCATCACCGGGCCGAGCTCGGGCGCCTTCTCGGTCACAGCGCCTCCACCGCGAGCGCGACCGCCTCGCCACCGCCCAAACACAGCGATGCGATCCCGCGCCGCTTGCCCCGCGCGCGCAGCGCGTACAGCAGCGTGACCAGAAGACGTGCGCCCGACGCGCCGATGGGGTGCCCGAGCGCAACGGCGCCACCGTTCACGTTGAACTTCTCCTCGGGGATCCCGAGTTCGCGCCGCACGCCCTCGATGCCGCTGAACGCCTCGTTCACCTCGAAGAGATCCACCGAGTCCATCGTCCACCCCGCGCGCTCGAGGACCCGTGCGATCGCGCCGCTCGGCGCGAGCAGGAATAGCTCCGGTTCGCGCGCGTATTGGCCCTGGGCGATGACGCGCGCAAGCGGCGTGGCGCGTAGCTCGCGCGCGCGCTCCGCGGAGGCGACGACCAGCGCGGCCGCGCCGTCGTTGAGCTTCGATGCGTTCCCGGCGGTGATCGTGCCGCCGGACTTGAAGGCGGGCGCGAGCTTCGCCATGGCCTCGAGGCTCGTCTCTCGCGGCGTCTCATCCCTGGCGACCGTCGTGACGGCGCCTTTCCGTCCGGGGACGTCGACAGTCACGATCTCGTCGTCGAAGGCGCCGCTGCGCTGCGCCGCGAGTGCCTTCTCGTAGCTGCGCACCGCGAAGCGGTCCTGGTCCTCGCGCGTGAGCGCGCAGCACTCCGCGGCCTTCTCGCCGCCGAGGCCCATGTGTCCGCCGCCGTATGCGTCGACGAGTCCGTCCACCAGATTCGCGTCCTCGATCCGATGCTCGCCGAGCGCCAGACCGGTGCGCAGACCGCGCGCGATGTACGGCGCATTCGACATCGATTCCATGCCGCCCGCCACGATGCAGCGCGCTTCGCCGGCAAGGATCTGCGATGACGCGAGCATCACGCTCTTCAGGCCCGAGCCGCAGACCTTGTTGACGGTCGTGCATGGAACGCTCTGCGGGAGGCCCGCGCCGAGCGCGGCCTGCCGCGCGGGCGCCTGGCCGACGCCGGCCTGCACGACGTTACCCATGAAGACCTCGTCGATCTGGTCGAGCGCAACGCCGGAGCGCTCGAGTGCCGCGCGGATCGCGATCGCGCCGAGCTGCGGCGCGGCCAGCAACGCGAGACCGCCAAGGAACGCGCCGATCGGCGTGCGGGCGGCGCCGACGATGACGACCTCGGTCACTTCTCGTTCTCCAGCAGTCGCTGTGTCACGTGCTCGCGGTATGCGCGGATCTCATCGCGGAGCGCGCCCAGTTCCGTCATGCGGTCGTTCAGTGTCGCAAGATGTACGTCGAGCAGCTCGATGAGACGCGGCAAGACGCTGCGGTTCGATCGATGGTGGCGGTACATGCGCTCCAGCTCGAGCATCTCCTGCAGCGTGAGCCCGAGCATCTTGAGCTTGCCGATGTACTTGAGGCGCCGTACATCGTCGTCGGTGTAAACGCGCACTCCGCCGTCGAGCCGCTTCACGGATTCAAGGAGGCCGAGCTCCTCGTAATAGCGGATCGTCCGGTCGGTCAGCCCGACCTTCGCGGCAAGCTCCCCGATGCGATATTGGCCGACGGTCGTCGCCAAGAACGCCTCCCCGGTGGTGCCCTGCCAGTTCACGTCAACTGGCGACGGGAGTGTACCGCTCAGCGCTCCGCGTTGAAGAGCGAACTCACCCAGTACCAGCGGCCATCGATCTGATCGAACACGATCTGCACATTGCTCGGCGGGGTCACCCGCGGCGGCAGCCCATACGACGACCAGGTCGACCAGACCCAGAAGGAGCCCCGCATCAGCGGCGCGGTCCGGATGGGCCGCGGCTCGACGGTCACCTTCAGTCCCTGCGCGAACGCCGTGCGCAAGCCCGCCACGAACTTGTCCCGACTGGTGGACGTGCCCTCGGACTGCCAATAGCCCGCGGTGATCCAGCACTTAGGTGTAATGAGATCCCGCACGCGGTCGGCGTCGGATGCGGCGAATGCCGCGGCGACGGCGTCCGCGAGAGCTTCGACGGCTGGGCCCATGATCGGCGCCGGAGTCGACGCTGGACGCGCGGCGGGCGCGACGAGCGTCACCGAGCGCGCGATCGCATCGAAGGTTGTGGTCGCCAGCTGTGGCGGACGCGGGTCGTTACCCGGAACGAGCGTGACGCTGTACACGCGTCCCGCGCTGGCGACGTAGTAGCCCAGCGAGTTGGCGGAGCCGTCGAATGCGCGAACCGCCGGCCTGCCGTCGAGCGTCGCAGGCTCGAGCCGGCCGCCGGTCCCACCGGCCCGTGTCGTCGCGAGTTCCATTGCTGTTTGAGCTGTGATCTGAGCTTCGATCATGACGACCCACGAGAACGCGCCGGTTGGGCCAGTCCCACCGGAGACGCCAAGATCCAGCTCCTCGGCGGCGGTGCGCCATGTAAGGACGTCGGCTCCGACAAACTCCGGGCCGGGCGAGAGCGACGAGAGGCATTCGCTGACACGCCACTGAGGAGGCAGCGTGACCGCGTACCCGAGGACCGCGTTCACGTGGCGTCCGCTCGGCGTTGGCGATGGCGCGATGGTAGTCGCGACCGGCGTCGACGTCGGACTCGCGACCACGACCGCGCTCGGGCTCGCAGCCGGCGGGCTCGACGCGCACCCGCTGAGCATCCCAACGAGCAGCACTGCGGCGAGAGTTCGCATCATCCCGCCAGCCTACGCAGAGCGAACGCCAGCGCGTCGGATGCGAGGGCGGCATCGACAGTCGCGGCCGATTCGCGCGGCGTGTGACTGCCTCCCGTCGATCGGATGAAGAGCATGCCGGTCGGAACGCCGGCGAGTGCGGGGTTCTGCGCGTCGTGCCCCGCGCCGCTCGAGAGCACCGGCGCCTCGACACCAACGCTCGCCGCCGCTCTCGCGAACAGATCGCGCATCGTGACGTCGAGCGGCGTCGGCGGCACCGCGTTGAAGAAGTCAATCGAGGTCTCGAGTCCGCGAGCCTCGGAGACGCGCTTCACCGCGTCATTCAGATCCGCGATGACGGCGTCGATGCGCGACTGATCAGGCGCCCGCACGTCGATCGAGAACACACACTCTCCGGGAACGACGTTCTTGGCGCCCGGACGGACGCTGATCTCCCCCACGGTGCCGACCGTGTTCTCGCGCGAACGTGCCGCGGTCTCGAGCGCCAGCGCCATTTCCGCCGCGCCGAGCAGCGCGTCGGCCCGCGCCGTCATGACCGTGGCGCCGGCGTGGTCCGCCCGGCCCTTCACGGTGACCCGGCCGTGCACGATCCCGACGATGTCGCTCACGACGCCGAGAGCGCGATTGGCTTCCGCGAGTCGCGGACCCTGCTCGATGTGAAGCTCGAGATAGGCTGCGATCTCGCGCGGATCGCGCGCCGCGAGCGCAGGGTCGCCCTGCTCGCCGAGCGCACGGAGCGCATCGGCGATCGAGATGCCGCTCTTGTCGGTGCGCTCGGCGGCGCGTGCCGGAAGCCGGCCGAACGCCGAGGCCGACCCGAAAAGGCCGATGCCGAAGCGCGCTCCTTCCTCGTCGGCCCACGCCACAACCTCGACAGGCCGCTGGAAGCGCGTGCCGACATCGAGCAGCGACTCGATCGCCTCGACGCTGCAGATCACTCCTAGCGCTCCGTCGAATCGACCACCCTCGGGCACCGAGTCCACGTGCGACCCGACCAGGACGATCGGATCCTTGTCGCGCTCGCCCGGGAAGCGCGCGAACAGATTGCCCGCCGGGTCGCGGCGGACCTGCGCGCCACGCGCAGCGCACCAGGACCCCACGAGGTCGCGCGCCGCCTGCTCCTCCTGGGACAGACCAAGGCGCGTGACCGCGCCATCCTTGGCGCCGATCCCGGAGAGCTCGTCGATGTGTTTCTGCAGCCGGAAGAAGTCGCTCATCTGATGAGATGCGCCTCCAGCTCTTCTGGTGCAAACGGCAGGCCCGCGAAGATCTCGCGCTCGAGGGCCTTCGCCAGCGGTAACGCCCGCTCGATCTCGGCCGTGAAACGAGGATGCCGGCGCGCCGTCTCGCGCGCACGAACGTCGACCGGCTCCACGGTCATCCCACCGCGGCGGTCCGCGACGTAAACGATCTTGTCGGCGAGCGTCGTGGGCACGGTGGCCGAATCGAGCACGGCGTGGATCGAATGACGCCGCGCTGGCTCTACCGAACCCGAAAGACCTTCGGCGGCGAGGATCAGCGCCGAGAGCTCGTTGTGCTCGCGGGCATCGCCAGCGACGAGGGGGCTTTTCCCGATGTCGTGCAGGTAACCGGCAAGTGCGATGTCCCGTGCCTCCCCGGCGACGCCGGTGTGCGCCGCGGCGATGGTCTCGGCGATCCGTCCGACGAGCAGGCTGTGCGCGCGCAGCCACTCCGGATATGCGTACCGGTCGAAAAAGACGACCACTTCTGTGGATATCTGCGTCAACTCGCTATTGACACCCTCTCCGAGCATGACTACGTTCCGCGCCGGGGAGCGTGACGGGAAGTGGATGGAACCGGCGAGCGGCGAACGCATCATCGCGCACCTTGTCTTCGCGCGAGCAGTCGGGGCGCGGTCGCTCGATCCGCTGAGCCGCGGCGCAGATCGCGAGGACTTGATCGCCTGGGGCGTCGTCGGCCTGGTGCACGCGGGGACGAAAGCGGACCTCAGGAATCAACGCCCGCGTCGGGGATCGAGCGAACCTGCGGGCAACGCCACGACGGCCGACGAAGCCAACGGACGAAGAACGCCGACCACGCCACGGCTGCGACTAGCACGGCGATCGACGCCGTCGTGCTCACACCGTCACTGGCCCGGAGCGAGTCGGTAAGGCCGGCCAGGATGAGCACTGGAGAGAAAGCCGCCAGAAGGACGAAGACGAAGGAGCGACCGACTTGTCCCAGCGTGGTGCCGGCGCGGCCGGGCATACTCAGGCCCGGCGTCCGGGTCAGCACTCCGGTGACCCAGGTCAGCCTGGCGTGAGCACGCGCTCGCCCGACACCGACGAACGAATCCTCGCGCACCTGAGCTTCGCGCGGGCCGTCGCTTCCCGCACGCTCGACCCGCGGTGTCGCGGTGCCGACCGCGAGGACCTCATCGCAGCAGGTGTCGTCGGTCTTGTGCAGGCTGCGCAGCGCTACCGCGGCGAAGTCGGAGCGTCGTTCGGCGCGTATGCGGCCCGCCGAGTGCGTGGTCAGGTGCTCGACGCCCTTCGCGAGCGCGATCCGCTAACCCGCTCCGCCCGCCGCGCATATCGCGAGGCGCGGCTCGTCACCGAGGACCTCCCGCCTCCCTACGTCGAGATCTCACTCGACCGGCTTGCGGAGCTTGGGGATGGCGCCATCGAGGAACCCGACGCCGTCGCCCCGGATATCCGCAGGGACCCGCGGTGGCACGGCGTGGCGCGAGCCCTTCGTTCCCTTACGAAGGCGGAGCGACGTGTGATCGTGCTGTCGTACGGTCGTGGACTGACGCTGCGCGAGATCGGCTTGAAGGTCGGGCTTTCCGAGTCGGGCGTTTGCCGCGTACGCGCGCGAGCGCTGCGCCGCCTGCGGGCCGCACTGAGCGAGGCACAGGAGGCGGCTTAGCGCGGCGGCTAGAGTCGCGAAGTGTCACGCCTCCGGCAGGCCCGCTTCGCGCGACTCGTCGCACGGGCGATGGACGGCCTCCCCGCGGAATTCCGCGAACAGATGCGCAACATCCAGGTCGTCATCGACGACGAGCCTACCGCCGAGCAGATGCGTGGCGGCGGCGAGCTTCTTGGTCTCTACGAGGGTGTTCCGCTGACCGACCGCGGCGCGATGGAACATATCTGCCGGATCGCATCAGCATCTTCCGCGGTCCGATCGAGCGCATGACCTCATCGCCGCGACGGCAAGCGGAGATCGTCCGCGACACCGTCGTGCACGAGATCGCGCATCACTTCGGCATTAGCGACGAACGCCTTCGAGAGCTGGGGCTTGGCGATGAAGACTGATCCCGAGGTCCCCGCGACACGATTCCTGCGCGAACGATTCGGCTCGGCGGCGCAGATCGAGGTGATGCGCCCGGGCGAATGGTCCGCCGTGTATTTGGTCAAGACGGCCGACGCAGATCTGGTCGCACGTTTCAGCGCGTACGACGAGGACTTCGAGAAGGACGCGCACGCGTCGCGCTACTCGTCGAAGGCTCTGCCGATCCCGTCGATCACCGAGTGGGGACCGGCGCTCGGAGGCTTCTATGCGTTCGCGCCACGCGCGAGCGGTCAACACCTCGACGATCTCGACGAGACGCGGATGCGGCGCGTTCTGCCGTCGCTCTTCGCCGCACTCGACGCCATGCGCGCCGTCAAGACGCGAGGCTTCGGCGGATGGCGGGCTGACGGGAGCACGTCTCAGCCCACCTGGCGCGCGTGGCTGCTGGGCTTCATCGACTGGCCGGCGACGCGTGGGGCACCTGGCTGGCGGAAGCTGCTCGAGCCAACGCCGACCGGGACCGCTCCATTCGAGGAGGGCTACGAGCGAATGCGTGACCTCGTCGACCAGTGCCCCGAGCAGTCCCATCTTGTTCACGACGATCTCATCAACCGCAACGTACTGGTCGACGGCGACCACATCAGCGCCGTCCTCGACTGGGGCAGCTCGAAGCACGGAGACTTCCTATACGACCTCGCGAAGCTCGTCTTCTACGGACCCTGGTTCTCGGCGTGGCGGAACATCGACTTCGCAGCCGAAGCCCGCGCGCACTACGACACCATCGGCCTCGACGTCCCCCACTTCGCGGAGCGCATGACCTGCTACGCGCTCCGGATCGGCCTCGACGACATGCCGTATAGCGCCTTCCGTAAGCGCTGGGATCAGCTGGAGTGGAAGGCTAAGCGCGTCCTGGAGATCGCTCGGGCGTGACCTAGTGCGTCGTCGGTCTGAGCGCGGCGCGGAACTTCGTCATTGCCGCATGGACGCCTTCCGCAGATTCGAACACCGCTGACCCCGCGACGACGACGCTTGCGCCCGCGTCGATCACGTGACGGACGTTGTCGAGCTTGACGCCGCCGTCGACCTCGAGCTCAACGGGGAGATGACGCGCGTCGATCTCCTTTCGGAGCCGCTGGAGCTTGCCCAGCGCGCTCTCGATGAACTTCTGACCGCCGAATCCCGGATTGACGCTCATCACCAGCGCGAGGTCGACCTCCTCCAGGTAGGGCAGGATCGCATCGACCGGCGTGTCGGGATTCAGCGTGATCCCGGCCTTCGCGCCGCGCGCGCGGATCCGAGCGAGCGTCGGGGATACGGCGCGCGCGGCTTCCACGTGTATCACGACGTACGTTGCGCCGGCATCGACGTAGCGGTCGACCCAGTCGTCGGGACGCTCGATCATCAGATGGACGTCGAGCGGTAGGCGCGTGGCACGGTGCAGGTCGGCCACCAGCTTGGCTCCGAATGTGAGGTTTGGCACGAAGTGGCCATCCATCACATCGACGTGCACCCAGTCGGCTCCACCCTGTTCCAGCGCGCCCACGGCCTCAGCGAGCCGCGCGAAGTCGGCATTGAGGATCGACGGGGCGAATTTCGGTTCAGTAATGCTCGTATATCTCCTTGTTACAGACCGAGTGGGCTGGCATCATTCGAGAAGTCCCACCTGCCCGTCAGCCTAGAGGGAGAGAACATGTACCGCCCCCAGAACCTTCGTATCCCGGGTCCGACCGTGGTGCCACAGGCTGTGCTCGCCGCGTCGGCCCGACCGATGATCAATCACCGCGGTCCCGAGTTCGCCGCGCTGCTGGCCGCGCTCACGCGCGCTCTTCAGGATTTCCTGCGCACGCAGGGTGACGTGCTCACGCTCACCGCGTCGGGCTCCGGCGCGATGGAGGCCGCGGTCGCGAACACGCTGTCGCGCGGCGACAGGGTCCTTGTCTTCATCAACGGCGCGTTCGGCGAGCGCTTCTACGCGATCTGCAAGGCGTACGGCGTGGATGCGCGCCGCATCGACGTGACGCTTGGCCGCGCCGTCGATCCCGACCTCGTCCGCGACGAGCTCGCGAAAGAAAAGGGCAAGGACGCGGCGAAGGCCATCTTGATCCAGCACAACGAAACGTCCACCGGTGTGCTCAACCCGATCAAGGAGATCAGCGAGGTCGTCCGCGAGTCCGGCAAGCTGTTCATCGTCGACAGCGTTTCCGGCGCCGGTGCGGCCGAGCTCGAGATCGACGAGTGGGGCATCGACGTGTGCATGACCGCCTCACAGAAGGCGTGGGGCGCGCCACCCGGCGTCTCGATCGTCACGATGAGCGAGAAGGCCTGGAAGTTCTACGAGAAGTCCGATCTTCCGAAGTCGTACTTCGACCTCGCCGCGGCCAAGGCCGCGCTCGAGAAGGGCTCAACCCCCGCGACGCCGGCGGTGAGCGTCTACATCGCGCTTCAGGAAGCGCTTCGCCTCATGGCCGAGGAAGGCCTCGAGGCGATCCTCCGCCGTCACCAGAATCTCGCGCGCGCGACGCGTCGCGGCGTGCAGGCGCTCAACCTCACGCTGTTCGCCGACGAAGCGCACGCGTCGCCCGCCGTCACGGCTTTCCGTCCGCCGACGCGCGTGGACGCCCGCAACCTCATCCGCGTGCTGCGCGACGACTACGACACGATCGTCGCCGGCGGCCAGGGCAAGCTCGAGGGACAGCTCGTCCGCGTGGGTCACCTCGGGTTCGTGACGATCCAGGACATCCTTAACTTCTTCAGCGCCCTGGAGCTCGCACTGCGCGACTTCAATCAGCCGGTCGAGCCGGGTCAGGCGATCGCCGCGGCGCTCCGCGCCTACGCGGAGAGCGCGCCGCAGCCGACGCGACCGGGTGCACGCGCCGGAGCGCGCGCGGACACGGTCGGCACGCGCCGATAGGCCAAGCCCGACCCGTCGTACATGTGGCCGACCCTCTGGCGGAGGACGGCCTGGTCCTGCTCCGCGAGCGCTGCGACGTTCGCATCACCACGGGCCTGGCGGAGGCCGATCTCGCGGCGCGCCTGGCGGATGTCGACGCGCTCATCGTTCGCAGCGAGACGAAAGTGACAGCAAAGATCCTCGACGCTGCCCCGCGCCTCGCGGTCGTTGGGCGCGCCGGTGTGGGCGTCGACAACATCGACGTCCCCGCGGCGACCGCGCACGGCGTCTACGTCGTGAACGCACCGCTAGGCAACATCGTGTCGGCAGCCGAGCACACGATCGCCCTCGCGTTGACGCTGCTGCGGCGCGTCACCGATGCCGACCGCAGCGTCCGGGCCGGCGAGTGGACGCGCTCGAAGTTCATCGGCCGCGAGCTGCGCGGCAAGACGCTGGGCCTCGTCGGGATCGGCCGTGTCGGCTCGGAGGTCGCGCGCCGGGCAGCCGGCTTCGAGATGCGAGTCGTGGCCCACGATCCTTTCGCCACAGAAGCGAGCGCGCGCGCCGCGGGAGCGCAGCTGGTGGAGCTCGACGAGCTGCTCCGCACCGCGGACGTCATCTCGCTGCACACACCGCTGACGGAGAAGACGCGCAACCTCATAAGCACCGACGCGCTCTCGAAAATGAAGCCGACGGCGGTCATCGTGAACTGCGCGCGTGGCGAGGTCGTCGATCTTGCCGCGCTAGCGGCAGCACTCCAAGCGGGCACGATCGCCGGCGCAGCGCTCGACGTGTACCCGAACGAACCGCTCCCCGCCGACTCCCCCATCCGCGGCGCGCCGCGGACCGTCCTGACACCACACATCGCGGGCTCGACGGCGGAGGCGCAGGTGAACGTCGCCGTCGACGTCGTGCAGCAGATCCTCGACGTTCTCGACGGTCGCCCGGCGCGGTATGCGGTCAACGCGCCGCGTCCGCCGTCGGATGAGGCCGGCGGCAGCGCGTGGCTCCGCTGCGGCGAGCGCGTCGGCGCCCTTGTGGCGCAGCTGCTCGACGAGCGGCCCGCGAAGCTCCAGCTCACCTACGGGGGCAAGCTGCTCGAGCTCGACGCCGAGCCGCTCCGCGCCGCGGTCGTGAAGGGTCTGCTCGAGACGTTCAGCGCCGAGCGCGTGAATCTCGTGAACGCGCTCGCGATCGCGCGTTCGCGCGGACTCGTCATCGAGGAGCGGCGCGACACCGAGGCTCCGCGGTACGCGGCGCTGCTCACCGTTCGCGTCGGCAACACGGAGGTCGCGGGGACGCTGGTGCAGGGCGAGCCACGCATCGTCCTGATCGACGGCTTCTGGGTCGACGTCCCGGTGGAGGGGCACCTGCTGCTGACCAAGCACCAGGACAAGCCCGGCCTCGTCGGCCGCGTTGGAACGCTGCTCGGCGAGCACGACGTGAACATCTCATCGATGCAGGTCGGACGCCTGCACCCGCGTGGCGAGGCGCTGATGATCCTGACGCTCGACGATCCGGTGCCCGACGAGGTCCGGGCGCGCATCGGCGCGTTCGCGGACGTCGATCGCGTACGCACCGCCAGGCTGGGGGTCTCGGGCTAGCATCGCCAGCGGTTTGGATGAACGACTCGAGCTCTCGATCGTCATGCCCTGCCTCAACGAAGCGGCGACGGTGGCCGACTGCGTCATTCAGGCGCGTGAGGCGATCGCCCGCGCCGGCATCCGCGGCGAGGTCATCGTCGCCGACAACGGCAGCACTGATGGATCGCGCGAGCTCGCCGCCGCGGCCGGCGCGCGGGTGGTCCCCGTCCCGGTCCGCGGTTACGGGAGCGCGCTCCTGACCGGGATCGCTTCGGCGCACGGCGAGTACGTCGTTATGGGCGACGCGGACGGCTCGTACGACTTCAGGGCGATCGACACGTTCCTGGCTAAGCTGCGCGAAGGAAACGACCTCGTGATGGGCAACCGCTTCAAGGGCGGCGTCGCGCCAGGCGCGATGCCGTTCCTCCACAAGTGGCTCGGGAATCCGGTGCTCTCATGGCTAGGACGTCTCTTCTTCAAGAGCGATGTCGGTGACTTCCATTCCGGACTCCGCGGATTCCGCCGGTCGCCGATCCTCGCACTTGACCTGCGCACGACCGGCATGGAGTTCGCGTCGGAGATGGTCGTGAAGGCATCGGTGCATGGGCTGCGCATCGCCGAGGTGCCGGTCACGCTCGGGCCGGATAAGCGTGGCCGACCGCCGCACCTGCGCACCTGGCGCGACGGCTGGCGCCATCTGCGGTTCCTCCTCCTGTACAGCCCGCGCTGGCTGTTCCTCTATCCCGGAGTGCTGCTGATGGTCATCGGCGCGCTTTTCCTGCTGTGGCTGCTGCCCGGCGAGCGCGCATTCGGCTCGTTGCGCCTCGATGTGCACACCCTCGTGTATGCGGCGGCCGCGGTGGTGCTCGGCTACCAGTCCGTGATCTTCGCCGTATTCACGAAGACGTTTGCGATCAGCGAAGGACTTCTGCCAGAGGACCCGCGCCTCACGCGTCTTTACCGCTACGTGACGCTCGAGACGGGCATCGTCGCGGGGCTAGCTCTGGTGGTCGTCGGTCTGGTGCTCGCCGCGGCGGCGATCGGCATCTGGGAAACGCAAGACTTCGGTCCGATCGTCGACGTGCCACGCACGCTCCGCATCGTGATCGTGTCGTCGCTCGCGATCACGCTCGGCGTGCAGACGTTCTTCGCGAGCTTCTTCCTCTCGGTCCTGGGGCTCGGCCGCCGCTAGCGCGCGAGCGCACGCATCCGTGGCAGGAGCGCGGCCGCGCGCTCCACTCCGACGCGGAGGTCGCCGCCGGGGAACGGAAAGACGAGCAGCTCGGTAAAACCGGCGCGCAGCACGGACTCAGCGATCCGCAGCGCGTCGTCATCCTTCTCGGCACGGACCTGGCTCGAGCGGCGGATCGTCGCGGGGTCACGGCCCACTTTTGCGCAGTGCTCGTCGAGGATCTTTGTGAGCGCGACGGTGTCGGCGGGTGTCGGCGCGTTCGAGTTCCACACGTCGGCGTGCTTCGCGACGACGCGTAGCGTGAGCTTCGGTCCCACCCCGCCGATCCAGATCGGCGGATACGGCTTCTGAATTGGCTTCGGCTCCGCGATCGCCGCGTCGAGCTGATAGAAGCGGCCTCTGAAGGTCGCGCGCTCCTCGGTCCAGAGCGCCTTCAGCACCGAACACGCCTCATCCATCATCCGGATGCGATCCGCGGTACGCGGAAAGGGGATCCCGTACATCTGGAACTCGGGCTCGTTCCAGGCCGCACCGATGCCCATCTCCAAGCGTCCGCCCGAAAGGTGGTCGACGGTCACCGCGATCTTCGCGAGCAGGCCGGGGTGACGGTAGAGGTTGCCCGTCACGTTGAGCCCGATGCGCGTGCGCTTGGTGTTCTCCGCGACGGCACCAAGGATGGTCCAGCCGTCGAAGATCAGGCGGGTCGGATCGCTGCCGAGCGCGATGAGATGGTCAAACGGCCAGATGTGATCGAAGCCGGCTTCGTCCGCCGTGCGCCACGCTTCGCGTTGCGCCTCGATGGGATGGACCTGCTGCGAGAGCTTCAGGCCGATCCGAAGGGGATGTGCCACGACGCCGGAGCGTAGCGTCACTACGATTCGCGCGTGCGCGAAGACGCCGAGCGCTGGCTGCGCTCGCTACCGACCGAGCTCGCTCCCCACCGCGAGGTGATGCTGGGGTTCATGCGCGAGGCGGAGCGCGATCCCGAGATCCGCCTTCTCGTCGTCGGCTGCAGCATCGGGCGCGGGGCGGCCGATGAGCTCTCCGATGTCGACGCGATGTACGCGGTCACCGAGTCGACCTGGCACGACGCGGTGCGCGAAAGCGGGGCGGCCGTGCGCCGCGTCGGCGATGTCGTCGACATGCATCAACAGATCATCGAGCCCCCTGACCGCGCCCTCCCCGCGTACCAACACACGTTCGCACAGTACGCGAGCGGCGTTCAGCTGGATCTCGTCGTCGCTATCGCGCGGGACCGCCACGTCCCGCGACCGGACTGGGTCGTGCTCTACGACCCCGACGAGCGGGTCGTCGGCGAAGCGAAGGCGAGCACGGCAACGGAGACGCAGGTCCGCCAGTGGATGCACGTCGCACTCGTGCACCTCAGCTCGTGCGCGAAGTACCTCACGCGCGGCTCGCTGTGGGAGGCAAACGCGCAGCTCGACGCCGCGCGCGGCGAGCTCTGGCGCCTCTGGGCGGTCGCCGAGCGCATCGCCGATCCGCAGTACGGTCTTACCGCGGTGCTCGACGCACCCGACGCGCCGATGCCGGACAACATCGAGGCGACGGTCGCGGGTCTTGACCGCCGGGAGCTCCGATCGGCCGCGATGGCGTGCGGCGAGCTGCTCGTGTGGACCTGGCCGCGCGCGATCAGCACGGTCGCGTCCGCCGACCTCGCGATGCCGCCCCTTGCGGAGTGGGTCCTCCGACAGCTGCGGGACGTGGCGACCTAGTACAGTCGTCGTCCCATGGAAGCAGCACGTTTCGAGCGCAACGTACGCACCGAGTCGAGCGAGATCTTCACGATCTATGGTGGCGCGCGCCGCATCGGTCGTGTGGACATCCATTACGGCCGCTTCGAGGTGCACGGCACGCTGCTGCTCGAGGTGGATCTCACCGACGACGAGCTGCAGCAGCTCATCGATCAGCTCGACGAGGAGCTCATCCAGACGCACGACCCGGAGCGCGAGGACTTCCTCGTGACGGTGTTCAAGTCGGAGGAGCTTGGCTTCTATTCCGACGAGTTCGAATCTGACGACGACGAGGACGACGAGCCCTAGCCGGTCGCGTCGCCATACGTATCGCGCAGACCCGCCTCGAGCGCCCGCGATGTGTACCCGAGCTCGCTCTTCGCTCGGGCGTCGGTCGCCCAAAAGGTGACGCCCTTCGTCGAGGTCACCACCTCCCGCAGGCCGGGCCGGACGAGTCCACCGAGCTGGAGCACCGCGTAAGGCAGGCGCAGGCGGGGCACGCCGCGGCCAGTGATGCGTGCGAGCGTTGCGAAAGCGTCGCCGACGCGAGCGTTCTCTCCGCCGAGAACATAGCTCCGCCCTGGCTTGCCACGATCGAGCACGAGCACGATGCCACGGGCGACGTCGTCGACATGGACGAAGTTGAGGCCGGTGTCGGCGAAGGGCACGAGCGGCAAGCGGCCCTGCACGAAGCTACGCATCAGACCGCCCATGCCTGACGAATCGCCCGGCCCGTACACACCGCCCGGCTGTGCGATGGACACGGCAAGACCACGCGCTGCGAGACCAAGCGCGATCTCATGGGCGCGCACCTTGGTCTCCTCGTAGTACGACGTGTAGGGACCGCTGCGGGTATACGTCTCGTCGACGATCGCGCCGCGCGTGTTCCCGAAGATCCCGCACGTCGACACGTAGGCGACACGGCGCACCCCGGCGGCGAGAGCCGCGTCGAGGACGCGTTCGGTGCCGAGAACGTTCGCTTCGTACATCGCGGGCCGTCGAAGCGGCGGGATACCCACTTCGTAGATCGCCGCGCCGTGGACGACGGCGTCGACACCCGCCATCCCGCGTCGAAGCGCACCGGCGTCGGAGAGATCGCCGGCCACCGTCGTAACTCCGGCGCGCGCGAGGATCCAGCCGCGCGACGCGTCGCGGACAAGTGCGCGCACCTCGTCGCCGCGAGCGAGCAGCTGCATCGTCACATTGCCGGTGACGAATCCCGTCGCTCCGGTGACGAAGACCCTCACTCGGCGATGCGCGCCGACTTCGCGTTCGCAACGCGGCTCAGGTCCGCGACGGCGATCTCGAAGACGGCGTCCGGCAGGCCCGCCGCGGCCCAGACGGTCTCGTAACGCGACATGTCCTCGTCGATCACGGTCTCGCAGGCCGTTTCGTGCGCGAACGGCGGCACGCCACCGATCGCGTATCCGGTGAAACGCTTCGCCTCGTCCGCTGTCGTGCGGCGCACCGCGCCGGCGCCGATGACCTCGCGCAGACGCTCCTCGCTCACGCGCCGGTCGCCGCAGCAGAGGGCGACGATCGGGCGATCACCCGTGAGGAAGACGAGGGACTTGACGATGCGTCCGACCTCCACCCCGATCTCGCGCGCGGCATCGTTGGCGGTACGAGTGCTGGCGGAGAAGCGACGGATGTCGATCGACACTCCGCGCTCCGCGGCGAACGCTCGCACGCGCGCGACGTTGGGATGCTCAGCGACCGTCACGTCGCAAGTGTGCGCTCGTCCTCAGTCAGTGAAGCGATCCGGCACGGCGGCGGGCGTTACTCCTCGAGCGAGCGTCTGCGCCCAGCCTGGCCGGCCTACGGCTCGGCATTCGCCTTCGCCGGCTGCTTGCCGTCTAGCTTCGCGACGGCGCAGTAGCCAGCAGCGAGCGAGAGGTGTGACGCCCGTCGCGTGTGCGGCGGGAGCGGCTAACGCCAGATGCGCGCGATACCGGACACGAGACGCGCGGGGAGCAGTCCGACGAGCGTGCGTGCGAGCTTTCGCCAGCCCGAGCTCGCGCGCTCGACATCGTCGGCGGTCGCGCCAGCAGGCGTGTAGCGATCGTGCACGCGCGCCTCGGCGATGTCCTGTATCGGCGACTTCGCTTCGGGCACGGCATCGCCGAGCATCGTCGCGTACTCATAGGTGGTCTGCGACGGATGCGCCGCGTAGCCGGCGTACGACGCGAGGAGACGCGCCTTGCCCCAGGCTGAGTCGACCGTCGGCTGGCCGCGGAAGCGCAGCTGGAAGCGGGCGAACGCGAGCAGGAGGAGGAGCAGAAGCGCACCGATGAGCGCGGCGATCGGGCGGGGGTCGAAGTTCTGCACGGCCGACGCGACCGCATCACCGAAGCCCTCACCCTCGGCGATCTCGTTGTCGTTCGGGATGTCGCGGTTCTCGCGGTCGGGGTCGATGACCACGCCGTCCGGGTTGTCCTCGCCGCCGCCGGGCGAGCCGCCACCGATCGCCTCACTGTCGACACGGAAGATCGGCGCCTGCGATGGCGTCGGCTCGAACTCGATCCAGCCGTAGAGCGGGAAGTACACCTCGACCCACGCATGCGCGTCGAGCTCCTTCACCACGAACTTGCCGGTCGTTGGGTCGAGCGTTCCCGTGGTATAGCCCTCGACGACGCGCGCGGGCACGCCGAGCTCGCGCAGCATCACGACCATCGCGGAGGCGAAGTACTCGCAGAAGTCTTCCTTCAGGTCGAAGAGGAAGAAGTCCACCGGGTCGCGGCCCGGCGGTGGTGCGCGGACGGTCGGGGCGTACCGGTACGTCGTGCGAAGGAAACCTTCGATGACCTCGGCCTTGTCGTACGGGTCGTCCTGTTCGCCGGCGACCTTGTGCGCGAGGTCGCGCACGCGCTGCGGCAGGGTCGACGGCAGCTGCAGGTACTTCTGTTTGATGTAGTCGGGATAGGTATTCGAGGCGCGACGGAGGGCGGCCTTGTCCGCGACGGAGACGTACGACGTGACGGTGTACTTCTCCGCCGCCTGCCCGCCGCGGACCGCGCGCAGTGCGATCGAGTAGCTGCGATCCGAGCCGGTCTGGAACTGGTGCGCGACCGTTGCTCTCACCGGCTCGCTCGCGGCGAAGAGCAGATTCTGCTGCGGTACCTGCATCTCGAAGGTCGCGTCGAACTTCTCTCGTCCGAGCACTGGTGGGTTGACCCGCTCGACCTTGTCCGTCTCGGTCGTGCGCCATCCGTTGCCGGTGTAGAAGTCGTAAGAGATCGCCTTCCAGAAGCGCCCCTGTGGCGCATCGACGGTCATGACGACGCGGTCCGCGAGGTTCGGCGACTGCCCGAGACGGATCGCCTCCGTGAATGAGACGCCGCGCAGCCGGCTCGGACCCGACACGCCCGCGAAGAAGCGCTGCCACTCAGCCTCAACTGAGTGGTAGGGCTGCTCGAACACGCTGTACGCGCGGTTGAGCACTTCGGCCGCGCCGACGCGCGGCGTGACGAGGGACAT
>JANMSU010000398.1:0-6532 GCA_031389835.1 Chloroflexota bacterium | reverse complement strand
CACCCGCCGACACGCCCGCCGGGGCTCGCGCGGGTGACTGCTTCGATGGCAGCATCGTCGCCGCCGTCCCGGATGAGCACGGCCACTCGCTCGCACGCGGTGGCGACGGCGAGCTCAGGGAGCCGGTCCTCGACGAGCCGGTGGCATCGCTGCCGGCGTCGGCGAAGGGCAAGGGCAGCGCGAAGTTCAGGGAGACGGTGCCGGTGTACTTCCACGTCGTGAGCGACGGCGCCGCTGGCAGCGTCACGCAGGCGCAGATCGATGACCAGATCCGCGTCATGAACCTCGCGTTCACTGGCGCATATGGCGGCGCCAAGACGGGCTTCACATTCCAGCTCGTCGGCGTCACCCGGACCGATAACACCGAGTGGTTCAACGCCAGACCCGGTTCACCCGCGGAGCGCGCCATGAAGAAGGCGCTCACGACGAACGCTCCCGAGGCGCTGAACTACTACTCGACCACGGCAGGCCCGTACCTCGGTTGGGCGTACCTACCCGGTCTCACGCCGTCGCGCATGTACCTCGACGGGATCGTCGTGGACTGGGAGTCGATGCTCTACACCTCCGACCGCTATGTGGGTCGCTACGACCTCGGTCTAACGGCCGTCCACGAGGCCGGGCACTGGCTCGGGCTCGAGCACACCTTCTACGGCGGGTGCAACGCGAAGGGCGACCACGTCGATGACACACCGCCGATGCGCGTCCCGACGAACGGCTGCCCGCTGGGCAAGGACACCTGCCCGGAGCCGGGCCTCGACCCGATCCACAACTACATGGATTACTCCTATGACTCGTGCTACTTCGAGTTCAGCGCGGGCCAGGGCCAGCGCATGCAGGACCACTTCATCCACTTCCGCGCGGGCGACTAGAAACCCGCGAACGCGCCGGGCTGGCGGCGTGCCGGCCCGGCGCGTCCTGTCATCGGGGGGCTAGCAGCTCCCGGTCGCTGCTTTCGTGCTGACCGTGACCGGACTGTTCGCCGAGTTGTTCGCGAACGCTCCGAGATGGACCTGGAAGTGGAAGTTCGAGAATGCGTGGTGCGGGCCGTTCGCCGTCAGTCCGTGGGCGATCGAATGTGTGCCACCCGGAGTCGTCAGGCAATGCAGATGAAGGCCAACGTCCGCGAGCGCGGGCGTCGAGCCCGCGAGCGTCGACGCCAGAGCGAGGATGAGAGCCGCAATGAGCGCACGCATGTATTCCCTCCTTGGAAGGCGATCTCGCCTTCGCATTGCGGGAGCCTAGACGAGCGGCGTGCCTAACTTGGATGTCCGCAGGGTCGAGCAGGCTTGGGGTGACATTGGCCTACCGCTCAGTCTCGAACTCCCACTCATCGACGACATTGTTCGCAGCCACGATGAGCTCGAGCCGGACCCGGTAGCGCGCACCGGGGGCGAGGGGACTCGCCGGGATGATGGTTATGTAATCGCGTTCGTAGAGCTGCGGTACGACGTGATGAGGCAGCTCGCGCCCGCTCGCATCCGTCACGCGCGCGCTGCGCAGGTCGACGGCGCGCGCGCCCGAGTACACGACCATGATCGGATAGCCGACCGGCCGCGGTGCGCCGGCGGGCACGACCTCGGGTATCTCTTCGCCGGAGTACGTACCCGCGACGCGCTGGTCGGGCGCCGGCGCGCGGACCCGCTCGGGCGCCGGGGCGTTGAAGTCGTACACGATGACGCCCACCGTGATCCCGCGACCCGCTCGCTCCGCGTGGCCCCAGCCGGCGACGATCGCGTGCGGATGCATCAGACCGAGACGGTGATAAGGAAGGACCCAGAGCGAGCGCACTCCTTCGGTGCCCGAGCTGAACGAGGTCGCGACCTCACTCGCGTTCGCGTCGGTGTATCCCTGCGCCGCGAGCCGATCGCGCACCGACGCGCCGGTGAAGCCGGGCGAGCCGGGCACCTCGTCGTGACCGAGCGCGTTGTTCTGCGCCAGGTACTCCGCGTGCCGCTGCGCCGCGGTCGTGACGCGATCGTCCGCGCGTACCGTTGGCGCGGCGACCGCGGCGCGAAGCTCGTTGTGCACGCGCAGCATCTCGGCAGCGTCGTTCGCGCGCGGTGATGCGGCGGGACTCGCGGTCGGGCTGGTGGGCGATGCGGTCACGTTCGGCGTCGGCGAGATCGGCGCGCTCGTCGTTGACTGCGCGACCGCCGACCGCGTCGGTGTCACGGTTCCGACGGCGACCGAGTCGTGCGTCGACAGACGGCCGGCGATCGCGAGGCCCACGGCAAGGACCATCACGAGCGCGAACGGCAGGAGCGTGACAGCGGTGGAAACGCGTCGCATGACGCGACGCTAGGGGTTCTTGGCGACCGTGACGACCGTGTAGATCCCAAGCTCCGGCAGCAGCCCGCGGCCATCGATCCTGGGCAGGAGATGGACCGTGTAAGTCCCGGTCTCGGCGCGCGCCTTGAAGCGGACGACGAACCAGCCAACCTGGCCGGGCGCGACGTATTCAGTTGATTGCACGGCGACACCGGCGCCATCTGTCGTCATGAGCGCCGCCTGCGCACCTTCGATACCGCGGTGCCAGCCGGCCGACCCGGTGTTGCGCAGCGCGACCACCCACTCGACGGTGCCGTTCGGCGTCGTGGTCGGGTACGGGCCCTGCGACTCGAACGTCGCCCCGTATGCGCCCAGCGGCGGCACGACGAAAGGCGCGGGTACGAGTGCGGCGCCAGGAGCTGGAGTCGGCGAAGGCGCGGGTCCGCCGCGCAGCGCGCTCCCGATCGCGTCGTCGAGCGGCGACACGACGACAACGACCGCGAGCAGGAGCAAGGCCGAGCCAGCCAGAGCCAGGCGGTTCCCGCGCGCGCGAGCGACGAGCGCGGTCACGCCGGGCACTAGTGACATGACATCCGGGAGCGCGACCTTCGTCACCGCGACGTTCGGCAGCGAAGCGTCGACGTCGGCGCCGACACCGGCCTGCGGAGCGTCCGCCTTTTTCGGCCGAGCCGTGTCGAACCGCGCCGCAACGCGCGCGCGAGCATCCGAGATGAAAGCGCGAGCGTCCGCGATGAGTTTGTCCATCTGCACGTCGCTCATCACATCGCGCACGAAGCCGCGCGCATCCGCGAGAAGGTCGGGCAGGCGTGTGGTCGCTGCGCCCAGATGCGGCACCGATGGCTCGCGTGCGTCGTCGAGTGCGGCGATGGTCGGCGCGGTCTCGTCGGCCGCTACCGGCGCAGGTGCCTGCGGCGCAGCGGGCAGGAGCACGACCGTCTTGTCCTTGTCTTCTGCAGCCTTCGTCGCCGGCCGCACGTCTCTCGCGACCGCCGTGAGTCCGGTGAGGACGACTGGCAGCGGAATCAGATGCTCAAAGACGATGAAGGTGTCCGTGCCCTCGTCGATGATCGACGCGACGCGCATCACCGACGGTCGCTCGATGGCCGCCATGCGGCGCGCCTCTGCGAGGAAGCGCTGCCGGGCGGCATCGTTGCCACGGTCGCGGAGGATCTCGAGCGTGACGACCTGTTGCGTCGTCTCGTCGAGAGCGTGCCAGACGTCGGCCACGTCGTCGCCACCCTTGGACATCGCCAGGCGATAGCGGCCCCCGAGGAGCTGGTCGACCTGACGGCCGCCGATGGCCGGCGCGGGCGTAGCCTCGGTCGTGTTCATTCGTCCCGACTAACGCCCGTCGCGCTCTTTGTCATCGGGGGACCGTCGTACTGGCCCGCGGGCCGGGCGGACTGCTTCCCTTCTGTAACGGGGTCAGTGCACGATGACCGGCGCCAGGCCGGGTGTGGGCATCTCGGGGTCGAGCGGATAGATCGGGCGGTCCAGTCCGCGGTGGCCAAGGCGAGCGATGTCCTGGTCAACGCCGCCCGGCGTCAGCGCGAGCACCCAGCCCTTCGCCGCGTCGAAAAGATCCGGCACGAGGTAACCGATCTTCACGACGGTCAAGTCGTGCGCGGCTGGATCCAGGCCCAGGTCGGTGAAGTCGCGCATGAAGTGGAACGGCTTTCGACGGCCGGTGACGATCGCGCGCACGCCACCGGACGCGACGACCGCGATGTCACCGCCGACCGGATCTCCCACCAGCACGCGCTGCACCGCTCCGCGTAGCGCGACCTTCCCGTGCCCGGAGCCGAGCGCGCCACCGAGACGCAGATCGACGGTCGCGCCCGCGCCGGCGTCGACGCAACGCGCAACGGCCGAGGGATCGACGACGCTCGCCCAGATCGCTGTCGCCCTTCCCGACGAAAGCGCCGGATGCGACAGCAACCGCTCGAGCATGAAGGCGACATCGCCTGCTCCGCCCGCTGTCGGATTGTCGCCGGAGTCGCTGATGAAGAACGGCCGGTCACCGCTGGCCAACCCGGTCGCGATGCACCAGTCGGCGTCCCCCGCGGCGGTGCTGAAAGCAAATTCCTTGCGCGCGCTCCAGTACATCTCCGCGAGACCGCGCGCTTCCCGAAGGATCGCGTCGTCGTCGGTCCCGGTCACCACGATCGCGGCGCTGCAGCGTGGTTCGTCGGCCCACGCGTAGCCGATCCATATTGCCGCATCGATGATTCCCGCGAGTCGCTCGATGAACGAGAGCCGGCCGTAGATCCCGCGCGCGGGCTCATCGCGGGTGGACGCTTTCTCACCGGGCAGAAGCACTGGAACGCGCACCCACGCCTTCCGCGGACGCACACTCTGGCCCAGGCAGGCGATGAGATTCGCGACGGCGCGCTTCCTCGTCAGCGCCGCATCTTCATGGGGCGACATCCGGTGTGAGGTAGCGAGGTCGAGCGCCGTGATCAGCTGACGCGACATGTTCCCGTGCGGATCCATCGACGCGGAGATCAGCGCGTCGGGACCCACGACACCTCGGACGGCCGACGCCAGATCGCCCTCCGCGTCGGTCAAATCCTCGACCGTCATGGCGCCATGGATGTCGAGGAACACGCCATCGAGCGGCAGCGACGCGCGCAGCCCGGCCAGCAGCTCCCGCTTGATCGACTCGTAGAACTCCCGCTCGACAGCGCCGCCCGGTAAGGCGCGCGCGTGCACGAGCGGGATGAAGTCCACCTCGGACGGGAGGTCGTCGTATCGAGTCAACAGCTGCGCGCCGCGCGTAACGTTGAAGTCGGCCGGCCCGCTGCGGTGCGGGGAGAACGTGCTCGACTCGATCTGCATCCCGCCGATCGCGATGCGGTGCCGCGCCGCGCGAGGAGCGTGCTGCAGCTAGCTCTTCTCGTCCGTGCGCTTCTCGACGGTCACCACCGCGTCCGTCACGATCGCGGCGATGGCGGCGATCGCCGCCCAGACGGGCAGCAGCAGCGCCCCGACGACGCCGAGCGTGAGCGGGACCTCGATGATCGTGGCGCCGGCGCGATTCTTGACCAGGATGCGGCGCGCGTTCCCTTCCTCGACGAGTGCCTTGATGCGCTCGATGACGCGGTCAACGCCCTCTTCGTCGATGTGGAACGTCTCGAATAGGGACTCCTTCGTCGTCGGCATGTCATTTCTCCTTCGTGGCGATTCCAAGTGTGCCACCGGACGTCCCGGCGGCTCTGCTCGATGTACGGCTCGAGCGTGCCGAGGATTTCGTCGCGTGCGCGACATTCACGACAGGCGAGGATCCCGGGTCGGTGAACGCGAGCAAACGCTCACCCTCCGAGACGACGGCGTCCATGTCCTTCCGTCCGATGGCGAACACCGGCTCGATCTGAAGCGTCGCGGCGTCTCCCTTCCTCACGATCTTCCAGATCGCTCCGATCGATCCGTCTATCAGCACGGTGCCGAAGTTCCCTTCGATCCACGGCGACCGCTTGAAGTCCGCGCGCACGATGCGGGAACGGTCCTCATGGCCGAGGAAGACGTTGTCGTATTGAGGAAGGAAGCGCGGGGCAGCCGGCGTCTCGGGATCCGGCAGAGCGCCGTCGGGCACGTCGAAGAGCTCGCGCCCGTTCTCATCGCGGAAGGTGCGCAGTCGCGGCCGAAGACGTTCGAAGACCTCACGCAGTCCGGAGAGACGCGACCAGTTCCTCGCATCGGCAACGGTCGCTGGCCCGAACGCGCGCAGGTAGCGGAGCATCAGCTTGTCGGGCGTGGTGTCGCTTGCGGGATCCTTGCCGAGCCACGACTCGAGTGATGTGTGGAGCGCCTGTCCGCTCTTTCCCCACAAACCGCGTGGCGGAACCTGCACCAATGGCAACAGGAAATGCACCGCCGCCGCGAGCGCTTCGGCATCGCGCCTCGGCCAGCGTTTCTTGAGCAGCGGCCGGAGCTCCGCCGCGGTGCGCGGATCCTCATCCACGAGCTTCCGACCGGTCGCGAGCAGCGCCTTCATGTCCACGCCAGCGAGCCTGCTCGTGTACGTCGGGACGCCAACGTCTCCCCTCGCACTCTGGAAGACGCGCTCGAAGATCGATCGAGCCACGGGCCACATCGCGAGCGCGTCGCGCGCCGTGACGAGATGAACGGTCGCGCGCATCAATCCCATGCGCACCACTCGGCGTTTCGTGATCAGGCTCGCGAGGTCGTCCGCGCGAAAACCCTCGAGCCGCGTCCACAGGCCGACGTATGGATCGATCGGCTC
>JANMSU010000157.1:0-3200 GCA_031389835.1 Chloroflexota bacterium | reverse complement strand
CCATCGCGACGGAGAAAGTGGGCCGTCCGATCATGCGGCGGAGGAGCGAGCGCTCCACGGTCCATCCAAGGGCGGCCATCGCCACGATCGCCAGTGCGGCGGCCACGTAGAACGGAAGCCCGACCTCGGCGTGGAACGCGTAGACGATGTAGGCGCCGAGCAGCAGGAACTCGCCGTGTGCGAAGTTGATCACCTCGGTCGCCTTGTAGATCAGCACGAAGCCGAGGGCGACGAGCCCGTAGATCGCCCCCAGCGCGACGCCCTGCGTGAGGAGCTGCAGAAGCTCGGTCACGCGGTCCGGTACAGGCCGTCGACGAGCTCGCGGAAGCGCTCCTGCAGGATCGCGCGCTTGACCTTCTGCGTCGCGGTGAGCTCGCCGTCCTCATGGCCGAGCTCTTTCGGAATGAGACGGAACTTCTTCACCTGTTCGACCTGAGCGAGATCGCGATTGACGCTACGTACCTCGGACGCGATGAGCTCGATGACCTCGGGTCGTTCGGTGAGGTCACGGAACGTGGTGAAAGAGATGCCGCGGCGCGTCGCCCAATCCGCCACCGCGTCCCGTTCGATACCGATGAGCGCCGTCACGTAATTCCGTCGGTCGCCGATCACGATCGCCTCTTTGATGAGCGGCGACGCCTTGAGCATGTTCTCGATCAGGCTCGGTGCGATGTTCTTCCCACCCGAGGTCACCATCAGATCCTTCTTGCGGTCCGTGATGTGCACATGGCCGCGCTCGTCGATGCGCCCGACGTCGCCCGTGTGTAGCCAGCCGTCGGCGTCGAGGACCTCACGTGTCGCTTCCGGATCCTTGTAATAGCCGGCGAAGACGAGACGGGAGCGGATGAGGATCTCGCCGTCGTCCGCGATGCGCGCTTCCACGCCGTCGACCGGCACCCCCACCGACCCGATGCGAACCTCGTCGCGTGGCGTCAGCGTCGCGGCGCCGGTGCACTCGGTAAGGCCCCAAGCCTCGCGCACGTGGATGCCGATGCCGTGGAAGAAACGCAGGACCTCGGGCGAGATCGGCGCCGCGCCGCTGACGGGAATGCGGCAGCGCGCCAACCCAAGCTTCCGCTGGAGCGAGCGGTAAAGCGCGAGCCAGCCGACGAAGTAGACGAGGTTCCAGGGAAACGGGTACCGGCCACGACTGCGGATCCAGACCTCACCGAGTCGTGCGCCGACGCGCGTCCAGAACGCGTAGCTGACGCGCTTCGGAAGATCGGCGTCGCGCATGCGGATCTGGATGCCGGCGGCCATCTTTTCCCAGATACGCGGAACGCCGAGGAACACCGTCGGCTCCACTTCCCGCAGGTTCTCGGTCACCGTGTCGATGCTCTCCGCGAAGTTCGCGGACGCGCCGGATGCGAGCGGCAGGTGAACGGTGAAGAGCTTTTCGGCCACGTGGCAGAGCGGGAGATAGGAGCACACGCGATCGGCGGGAGATGCGCCCCACAGCTGCCCCGCGATCCGCACCGCCTCGACGTGGTTCGCGTTCGTGAGCATCGCGCCCTTGGGCGGACCGGTCGTGCCGCTGGTATAGACGATGGTCGCAACCTCGCCGGGCCGCCGCTCGTCCACGAGTCGGTCGTAGCGCGTTGGATCCTTCGCATGCAGCGCGCGTCCGGCCGCTTCGACCTCCTCGTAGCGGACGAGACGCGGCTCGTTGTAGCTGCGCAAGCCTCGCGCGTCGACGACGACGATCCGCTCGAGCTCCGGGCAGCGGTCGGCGACGGCGATGGCCTTATCCACCTGCTCCTGATCCTCGGCCACAACGACCTTGGCGCCGGAATGGCGCAGAAGGTATTCGAGCTCCGCGGCGGGATTCGTGGGGTAGATACCAACGGTGACCGCGCCAACGCTGAGCGCTCCGAAGTCGGCGAAGAGCCATTCGGGGCGATCCTCGGAGTGGATGGCCACCCGGTCGCCGGTGCGAAGGCCGAGGGTGAGAAGGCCCAGCCCGAAGGATCGGGCTCGCTCCTCGAATTCGGCCCAGGTGTGCTCGCGCCAGATGCCGAGGCGCTTCTCCCGAAGCGCGACGAACGACGCCGACTCACGGCAGCGCGAACGGAACAGCGAGGGAAGCGTCGCGGCCTCATCGATCTGGATCAGCTCGCGAGCTCCTGACCGAGGTAGGCGCGGATGACGTTCGGGTCGCGCTGCACCTCGGTCGGTGCGCCCTCTGCGATCTTGCGGCCGAAGTCCAGGACCATGACGCGGTCGGCGAGATCCATGACCACGCCCATGTCGTGGTCGACCAGGATCTGGGCGATGCCCAGCTCCTCTTTGATGTCGAGGATGAAGCGCGCCATATCTTCGCTCTCCTCGAGATTCATACCCGAGACGGGTTCGTCGAGTAAGAGGAGGGCCGGCTCCATCGCGAGGGCGCGGCCCAGCTCCACCCGCTTCTGTAGACCGTAGGGCAGGCTCCCCACGACCTGGTCGCGGATGGCCTGGATCTCGAGGAAGTCGATGATCCGCTCGACGCGCTCGCGATTCTCCGCCTCTTCGCGGGCCGCGGGACCGATCCAAAAGCCCGACGACAGAAGGCTCGCGCGCATGAGGTGGTGGCGGCCGAGCATGAGGTTGTCCACGACGGAGAGACGTGGAAAGAGCTCCACGTTCTGGAACGTGCGCGCGATGCCTCTGACGGCGATTTCGTGACGGGCCAGCGTCGCGAGGTCGCGGTCGCGGAAGCGGATGGTTCCAGTCCGTGGTCGGTACACGCCGGAAAGGCAATTGAGGATCGAGGTCTTCCCCGCCCCGTTCGGACCGATGATGGCGAAGAGCTCGCCGGCGTGTACGTCGAATGACACGTCGTCGAGCGCGACGATCCCCGCGAAGGACAGGCCGACCCGCTCCACCCGCAGCAGCGTTTCCCTCACGAGAGCCACCGCTTCCGTCGCCGGTAGTGACGCACCTCGCGGAATGAGCGACGCTTACCCTCGGTCAGGCCGAGATAGAACTCGCGGACGTCTTCGTTGCCGGCGAGCTGCGCGGCGGGTTTGTCCATCACGATGCGCCCGTTCTCCAGGATGTAGCCGTGCGAGGCGATAGCAAGTGCCATCACCGCGTTCTGCTCCACCAGAAGCACGGCCGTGCCCTGCCGATTCACTTCGACGATGACGTCTCGGATGCGCTGCACCACGAGCGGCGCCAGCCCGAGCGAGGGCTCGTCGAGCAGCAGAAGTCGCGGGTCG
>JANMSU010000370.1:0-1763 GCA_031389835.1 Chloroflexota bacterium | reverse complement strand
CCGCGAACTTCACGCCCGCGGTCTCCTCGCGGTCGTCGTACAAGACCTCGACGCCCGCGTGCTCCAGGTCGGCGACAAGTGCAGTGGCTGCTGTGCGCACCGTTTCGTCGTTGAAGGGAAGCGCGATGACGTGGACCTGGTACGGCGCGACCGCGATCGGCCAGAGGATGCCCTTGTCGTCGTGGTGGGTCTCGACGATCGACTGGACCGCACGCCCGACACCGATGCCATAGCTGCCGCCGACGAACGGTTTCCGCGTGCCATCCTCCGCTAGGAAGGTCGCGTTCATCTTGTCCGAGTAGTAGGTGCCGTACGCGAAGATGTTCCCCACCTCGACGCCGCGGACGATGCGCAGCTTCCCATCCTTGCAGCGCGGGCAGACATCGCCTTCGCGAACGTCGTGCACGTCAACGGTCTCGCCGGCGAAGTCCCGGCCGCGCATCACGCTTCGCAGGTGCGTGTCCTTCTTGTTCGCGCCTGCGACGTACGCGCGCTCGTCGACTGACGTGTCGACCACGGTGCGCACGCGCAGACCGACGGGGCCGACGTAGCCGGGGACCGAGCCGGCGGTCGCGAAGTCGGCCTCGTTCGCGAACTTCACCTCGCTTGTGCCCAGCAGCTTGCGGAGCTTGGCTTCGTTCACGTCGCGGTCGCCCGGGAGCACGACGGCGACGACGCCTCCGGACGCATCGCGCAGCAGCAGCGTTTTCAGGAGCCGATCGGCGCTCACGCTGAGCATCGACTGCAGGGCTTCGATGCTGGTGGTACTCGGCGTCGCGATCTCGCTCCGCTGTGCGGCCCCATCCTCGCGAACCGGAGTCTCGCCCATACGCGTCGCCCGCTCCATGTTCGCGCGGTAGTCACACTTCGAGCAGACGACGACGCGGTCCTCACCGACCTCGGTCAGGACCTGGAACTCATGTGCGATGTCGCCGCCCATCGCGCCGGTGTCCGACTCGACGCTGATCGCGTCGAGGCCCATGCGCTTGAAGATGCGCTCGTACGCGCCGTGCTGTGCCTTGTAGCTCTTCTCGAGTCCGGCCTGGTCGATGTCGAACGAGTACGCGTCCTTCATGACGAACTCGCGCACGCGCAGTAGACCCGCGCGAGGACGGGCCTCATCCCGTCCCTTCGACTGGAAGTGATAGACCATCGCCGGCATCTGCTTGTACGACTGGATCTCGCTCATCGCGTGTGAATGGACCGCCTCCTCATGCGTGTAGCTCACCATGAACTCACGGCCGTTGTGATCACGTGTTCGGAAAGTGATCGGCTCGAGCAGGTCCCAGCGGCCCGTGCTCTTCCAGAGCTCCGCCGGGGTCAGGACCGGCATCTCCATTTCCTGACAGCCGATGCGGTCCATCTCCTCGCGGATGATCTGCTCGACCTTCTTCGCGACGCGGAATCCAAGGGGCAGCCAGGTGTAGAGGCCCGAGGCGAGCGGGCGTGCGATGGCGGCGCGCAGCATGAGCCGGTGTCCGGGCGTCTGCGCATCCGCGGGTGCCTCTCGTAGAGTGCGTCCAAAGAGCGTCGACTGTCTCATGGGGTCAACTCCGAGGGTCGTATTTTGGCCGCGCGGGTGCGTGCCGGCGCCTGTGCGACGCCGGCTAGCGCGGGATTCGGTACGTGGACCCTCGCGAACGCATCGCGCTAATACTACGCGCCTCGCGCGGTCAGACGTGCTCGAGCAGCTCCCATACCCGAGCCTGCACTCGGTCGGGCGCCTTCATGCGCGGCGTCCAGCGACGCGCGACGACGATGTC
>JANMSU010000369.1:0-3403 GCA_031389835.1 Chloroflexota bacterium | reverse complement strand
GAACGCAGAAGCGCACGGTCACGACGGTGGCGCGGATCATCGGCGACCCTCGCGCGGACGTTGGCTCGGGCTCCACACGCGGCATCACCTCGGTGAGCAACATCACGGCGGCGTCGGACGGCACGTTCGCGGCGATGCGTGTCGCGTTCCTCGGCTCGACGACGACGCCGTTCCTCGTCCTGCTGCGCGCATCCGATGGCGCCGCGACGCAGTACATCCTCGGTGACCGCATCGCGGATGAAGCGTGGTCCCCCGCGCGCGCCTTTATCGGCTACACGAATACGACCGGAGGCCAGGGGATCACAGGCACCGCCACTGAAGCGAAGCCGAGCGCCGTGGTCCGCGATGCGGCCTCCGGTGCGGTCCTAGCGGAAGCCGAGGGTCGTTTCGCGGGCTGGTCCCCGGATGGCGCGTGGTTCTACGTCGCCACCAGCGGCGGCCTGTACGCGCGACCTCTTGCAGGCGGAGCGCTCGTCCGGGTCAGCGGTCTCGGCGTACCGGTCAGCATCAGCAAGCCGTAGCGGGCCCGCCGCCGATACTGAGACGCGATGCAGCTGGGCGCGGTCTTCCCACAACTCGAGATCGGCATCGATCCCGACGCGATCGCTCAGTACGCCCGGACCGTGGAAGAGCTCGGCTACGACCATCTCGTGATCTTCGATCACGTCCTCGGTGCCGATGCGAACAGGCCCGGCGGCTGGACCGGCGTGTACGACCACCGCTCGATGTTCCACGAACCATTCGTCCTCTATGGCTACTTCGCGGCCATCACGACTCGCCTCCGGCTCGCCACCGCGGTGATCGTGCTCCCTCAGCGACAGACCGCGCTGGTGGCGAAGCAGGCCGCGGAGGTCGACGTCCTGTCGCGAGGCCGACTCATCCTCGGCGTCGGCATCGGCTGGAATGCGGTGGAGTACGAGGCACTCGGGATGAGCTTCACGAATCGCGGCAGGCGCATCGAGGAGCAGATCGCCGTCCTGCGTGCGCTATGGACCGAGGAGATCGTCGACTTCAAGGGTCGCTGGCATCGCATCGACCGCGCGGGCCTCTATCCGATGCCGATCCAGCGTCCGATCCCGATCTGGATGGGCGGCGGCTACCAGGGGCGTGACCGGACGATCGTCGAACCCGCGCTGCGGCGGATCGCCGCGATCGCGGACGGTTGGTTCACTCATCTGCCGCCGAACGAGGACGGTCGTGCGGGAATGGAGACGTTCCGTCGCTTCGTGCGGGACGCCGGACGTGATCCCGCGAGGGTTCCGGTGGAGGGACGGCTCCCCGCGAAAAGCGGCCCGGAAGAATGGAAGCGCGGGATCGAGGCGTTTCGCGAAATGGGCATGACGAGTGTGGAATTGACGACCATGGGTGCCGGCTACCGCGATCTCGACGAGCACCTCGAGGCGCTCAGAAAGTTCCGCGAGATCGGCGCTCAGTAGTGGACGTTCTGGTCGACCGGCACAGCGGCGCGTCGGCGGATCCGGGCGCGATCGAGAAGCGTTTGCGCTCGGAGGCCCGCGACGTGTATGGGTGGTCGAACGGACCGGGCGATCGCTACGAGCAACACGCTCACGCGTACAACAAGCTGCTCTACTGCACGCGCGGCTCCATCGGTTTCATCCTCGGCGACGGACGGACGCTGTCGCTCGAGCCGGGCGATCGGATGCTGCTTCCGGCCGGGACCGATCACGCGGCGCTCGTCGGCCCGGACGGGTGCGCCTGTGTGGAGGGCAAGGTCTAAACTCGCCGACATGCGTCCGCTCGCGCGCCGGATGGGGCGGCTCGGCACCGAGACAGCATTCGAGGTACTCGCGCGTGCGCGCGCTCTCGAGGCCAAGGGCCGGAGCATCATCCACCTCGAGATCGGCGAGCCCGACTTCGACTCGCCGCGGTCCGTCGTCGCAGCAGGCGTCGCGTCGCTCGAACGGGGCGAGACGCACTACACGCCATCGGCGGGCATCCCGGAGCTCCGCGAGGCCTGCGCGAATTACCTGAACCGGGCGCGCGGCCTCAAGATCGATCCGGGCCAGATCATCGTGACCCCCGGTGCGAAACCCATCATGTTCTTCGCGATCCTCGCGCTTCTCGAAAAGGGCGACGAGGCCATCTATCCGGACCCTGGCTTCCCGATCTACGCATCGATGATCTCTTTCGCCGGAGCGACCGGCGTGCCTCTCGCGCTGCGCGAAGAGAACGACTACGTCCCGGAACTCGACGAGCTGCGCCGGCTCATCACGCCACGCACGAAGCTGCTCATCCTGAACAGCCCCCACAATCCGACGGGCGGGCTTCTATCGCCGCAAGCGATCCGCGACATCGCGAAGATCGCGCGCGAGCACGACCTGTGGGTCCTGTCGGACGAGATCTACGCGGAGCTCACGTACGAGGGCGAGCATCGATCGATCGTCGCTGAAGAGGGCATGGCCGAGCGCACCATCCTTCTCGACGGTTTCAGCAAGACGTTCGCGATGACCGGCTGGCGCCTCGGCTACGGCGCATTTCCGACGCCGCTCGTCGATCCGGTCGCGAAGCTCGTAACGAACTCGGTGTCCTGCACCGCGACGTTCACGCAGCGCGCCGGCGTGGTCGCGATCTCGGAGCGGCCCGCGGAGGTCGACACGATGATTGCGGAGTTCCGTCGGCGGCGCGATGCCATCGTCGACGGACTCAACCGGATCGAGGGGATCACCTGCCGCCGGCCGAAGGGCGCGTTCTACGTGTTCCCGAACATCACCGGCCTCCGCCTGGGTGACGCCGCGACCGTTGCCAACCGCGTGCTGAGCGAGGCCGGGGTCGCGGTGCTCGCGGGCACCGCGTTCGGTCCGGTGGGTGAGGGGCACCTGCGTCTCTCGTACGCGAACTCGCTCGAGAACCTCAGCCTTGCGGTAGACCGCATCCGGGACTGGGCTCGCGCGGGTCGATCGGCGCCCCTACCTACCGGTCGGTAGACGATTCTCGCGCAAAGACACCTCTAGACACCGATGCCATCGACGATGAGACCGACGATGTCGGTGGCCAGCTCCTGAGGCTCGCGCCCGCCGGGTAGCGGATCGCGTCCGGTCCAGGGGTCGAGCACGTTGAGCAGTGCCTGCGCGGCGAACGCCGTGTCCATCTGCCGGAGCTCTCCGGCATTCACACCGTCATCGAGGATCTGCTGCAGTGGCGCGAAGAAATGCCGGAAAAAGGCACTGCGGGCCTGACTGTTCTGGTCCACGGTCAGAGCCACGCCACCGTCCCTGAGCAGTCGTGGGGCGCTGCAGCGCGCGCCGATGAGATAGGTGAGCGCCGAGATCAATCGGTCGCGCGAGCGGCCGCCTCGCCGCGCCGCTGTCTTCAGCGCCCCACCGTGCTCCTCCAGCACGCTGCAAACGACCGCGGTGAAGAGGGCACTCTTGTCCGCGAAGTA
>JANMSU010000342.1:0-1583 GCA_031389835.1 Chloroflexota bacterium | reverse complement strand
GATCGTCGCGATGCCGCTCGCGATCCTTGCCGGTGCGGCGGGTGGCGCGGTGTACGGATTCATCCCTGGTTACCTGAAGGCGCGCACCGGTGCCCACGAGGTCGTCACCACGATCATGCTCAACAGCGCCGCGGCGCTGCTACTCACGTGGGCCGTGAATGACCTCGTACGGGCGCCCGGCTTCTCGTTCCCGCGCACCGGCGAGATCGGCGAGAGTGCGTTACCGATCCTCCTTGGCCGCAATCTGCACCTCGGCATCGTCTTCGCGGTCGCGGCGATTTTCGCCATCCGTTGGATCCTCGACCGCACCACGCTCGGTTTCGAGATACGGACCGTCGGCGCGAACCCGAGCGCCGCGAGGTACGCCGGTATGCGGCCGGTGTTCATCACCGCGCTCACGATGACGATCTCCGGCCTGCTCGCGGGTCTGGCGGGTGCGATCCAGATCCTCGGCGTCACCGGTTTCTACGCCCCTGGCATCACCGCGTCCGTCGGCTTCGACTCGATCGCCGTGGCGCTCCTCGGCCGCTCTGATCCCATCGGCATCCTCTTCGCGGCGATCCTGTTCGGAGCTTTCCGGGCCGGCGCCCCGCTCATGCAGATCGAGACGAGCGTTCCGATCGAGGTCATCGACATCATCCAGGCGCTGGTCATCCTGTTCCTCGCGGCCGACCTCATCGTCCGAAGGGTCTTCCGTGTGCGCGCTCCGAAGGTCGAGATCACCGAGATGGCGACGGTCACCGGCTCATGGGGTGGCACGCCGCCGACGGGCGCGGCGCGCTGATGGACCTCCTGGCGATCCCGCGGCTCCTCTGGGAGCTCGTCCTCTACCTCTTCGAAGTGATGCCCGACCTCCTCCCGATCATCCTCGCGCTCGCCACCCCGATCGCGCTCGGCGCGCTCTGCGGCGTGCTGAACGAACGATCCGGGGTCGTGAACATCGGCATCGAGGGGATCATGCTGATGGCGGCATTCTTCGGCTACCTCACGGGCTTCGCCCTGAACGAATCGCTCGGCAGCTTCCCGGCGATCCTGCTCGGGATCGTCGCCGCCGTCGCGACCGGGGCCGTACTCGGTCTGCTCCACGCCTGGCTCACCGTGACCGTGCGCGCCGATCAGATCATCGCCGGCACGATGATGAACATCGCCGCGTTCGGCGTGACCGGCTACCTCAACCGTCTCATCATCACGCCGTCGGGACGGGGCGGCGCGGGTGTCGTTCCGCCCTTCGATCTCCCCGATCAGCTCGCCGACCTTCCGTTCCTCGGCCCGATCCTCTCGATGTTCCTCGATCAGGGCCCGATCGCGATGAGCGTGCTCGTGCTCGTACTCGTGTCCCAGGTCGCGCTGTTCCGCACGCGCTGGGGCCTCCGCACCCGCGCCGTAGGCGAGCACCCGAAGGCAGCCGATACGGTCGGCATCGACGTGTTCCGGCAGCGCTACCTGAACGTGATCGTCGGCTGCGCGATCGCCGGACTCGCGGGCGCGTATCTCACGCTCGAGTCGACCGGCTCGTTCCAGAACGGCATGACCAACGGCCGCGGCTTCATCGCGCTCGCCGCGGTGATCTTCGGTCGCTGGAC
>JANMSU010000331.1:0-2564 GCA_031389835.1 Chloroflexota bacterium | reverse complement strand
TGGGCTCAGGTGTTGGTGCGGTGGTCGGTGCTGGCGTTGGTGCGGTCGTGGGTGCAGGTATCGGCGCGGTGGTCGGAGCCGGCGGTTCCTCCGCTCTCTCGGCTGATGTCGGCGCGATGAGGCTGAACTGTTTCGGTGCCGGTGCGCCGCCGCTTGTTGATGGTGCGGGTGTCGGCGAAGCGCTCGGCGCCGGCGATGGCGATGGCGATGGCGATGGCGATGGCGATGGCGATGAAGTGACCTTCACCCAGAACGTGCCGTCCTTGGACCAGAATCCCGCGCGTCCGTTCCGGTCAACACCGGGGACGAGCTCCGACGCCGGCGGCGCAGTACGCGCCGGTGCGGGCACCGTGCTCGGCGCAGGCATCGCGGTCGGCGCGACCGTCGCCGTCGGCACGCTGTTCTCGACGATCACCGGAGTCGGTGCCTTCCAGTCCAGCGGCTGCACGACGGCCTCGCCGGTCTTTCCGTCGTACTGGATGATCCGCACACCCGACTCGCGCGCCCATGCGTCGAGACTCGCCTGGTCGGTGGGCGTGAGCGTGATCGTGTAGAGACCGCGACTGGGATCGGTGAGCTTAGCTTCGAGGCGCGGCAGGCCTACGACGGCGAAGCGATCGCTGGTCTCCGGGTCGACGAACCAACGATCGATCTTCAGATTGTTCTTGCCGAAGTACGACTCGATGTCCTCGGACGTGTAGATACGCGGGAAGTTGATCCAGGCTTTGTCGCTCGCGTCCGAGTCGGCTCCCCCGCGTTCGATAAAGACGCTCACCTTCGGCAGGTTGAAGAGATAGCGACCGCTGCCGATGTCGCCACGAATGATCGAGAGCCCGAGTGAACCCACCGCGGCCATGACGACGTTCTCTTTTGTTCCGGGTGGAAAGTTCACGACAAGGGTGCCGGGATCAGTGCCGAGTTCGACCTTGAGGTCTGTGGACGTCGCGGACTGAGCTGGTGTCTTGACCTCGGGTTTCGTGATGATGGAGGGAGCGGTCGCGATTTCGGATTGAGGAGTTGGCGGAACGGCGCGCGCTAGCGGTACGCCGATCACAAAGACGTACGCAAAGAGGAATGCCCAGACCAAGCCGCGGCCGTACTGCACTAAAAGCTGGAAAAGCCCACCGGCTCCCCTACCCCCTCACGCGCGCTGCGCACATTACGGATGACACGAGAGCGAACGTCAACGTTCGATTAGCGTTCGAATCGTGAATTTCCCCCTAGCATCCCGCGCGCGAGAGCGACAGCCTGACTTCCGGACTAGGTCACTCGCCGCATCAGGTCCTACTCGTTCGCAGTACTCCTATTAATAGAAGGCGAGCGCTCCGCACTTTCGTGGTGGCTACAGCCGCGTCGCGTTTAGGCGACCTATTCCGAACGCCGCTTCGTCATCTGTGTGCGCGACGAGCAACGTCATGAGTTCATTGCGAAGCGCGCCATCATAGGCAGCGCTCATGGCCCGTAAGACTCTGAGAAGACGTGTGACACGCGCGTCGAAACGCCCAGCGAACGCTCAGGGCAGATCCCGGCCAGTCTCGGCGGGCTGGCGGGAGATCGCGCTCCTCCTGGTCTGCGTCGAGCTCGCGATCTTCGTCCTCGTCTTCGATCCCTCGGTCCGTAACGTCTTCGACCTGCCCAAGGCGACTTTCACCCACGCACTGGCGTGGGCGCTCCTCGGCGTCGTCGTCGTGATCGGGCTTGTCGACGGGATCAAGGTCCCGGCGTCGCCCTTGTTCCTCGCGTTCTACGCGGTCCTCGGGGCGGAGCTGCTGACGACCGTTACCGCGACCAACCAGTACGTCGCCGTCTATGGCGAGGTCGGCCGTTACCTCGGCCTCACCACGCACGCCGTGCTCGCCCTGCTCGCTGTCTCGATCGCGCTCGCCGCGGATTACCCCAGGCGCGCGGCTTGGTTGGCGTGGTCGGCCGGCGCGCTCGCGGTCGCGGCCAGCGGCTACGCGGTGCTGCAGGCGCTCGGGGCCGATCCCATCAAGTGGGCCGATCTGGATTCGCAGGCCCGACCGTTCGCGACCCTGGGGAATCCCGACTTCTATGGTCAGTTCCTCTCGGTCGTGGCCATCGGATCGGTAGCCGCACTGGTCTTCGGTGGTTCTGCGCTCGGCCAACTCCGATGGGCGATCGCCGCGCTCGGAGTCGAAAGCGCGGTGCTGATGGTGATCGTGGCGACGCGCGGGTCCGTCATCGGCGTGGTCGGCGGCCTCTTCGTGATCGGCCTGCTCTGGCTGCGCCGGACCGGAGCGACGCGCCACGCGCTGTCCCGCGTGGCGCTCGGAGGAGTGGCGCTCGTCCTCGCCCTGACGGTCGTCGCCTTTGCGACGCCACTGGGCGGACGCCTATTCGCCCTCGCGGACGCTCCGGAGGTGAGCGGCCGCGTGCTCATCTACCAGGCCGCGGCGCGGATCTTCGCTGACCACCCAATCGTCGGCGCCGGCTTCGAGAACTTCGCGGTCGTCTACCCGCAGTACGAGGAGGCGGAGGGGCTGAAGAACAACCGCACGCAGACGTCCGCGCACAGCTGGCTCTTCCACACCGCCGCGACGATG
>JANMSU010000323.1:0-1869 GCA_031389835.1 Chloroflexota bacterium | reverse complement strand
CGCTGCTTCCGCTGCTCCGCGATGAGCTGCTGTACCTTTTCGCCGCGCTTGAAGTAGTTCCGACTCTCCTTCAAATCATTCCCACTCCTGCTCAATCTCTCGCCTGCGGCGAGGAGACAGGCTCAGGCTGATGGTGTTCGTCCTCACGCACGCTCGCTGCGGCCCGCTGACGGGGGCCCCTACCCCCGAGCCGCTCGTCCTCACTCCCATTCAATCGTGGCCGGCGGTTTCGATGAGATGTCATACACGACGCGGTTTACGGCGGCGATCTCGTTCACGATGCGGGCCGATGCGCGCGCGAGCACGTCGTACGGCAGGCGCGCCCAGTCGGCGGTCATGAAGTCCTCGGTCGTCACGGCGCGGAGCGCCACGAGCGAGCCGTACGTGCGGAAGTCACCCATGACACCGACGCTTCGCACAGGAGTAAGAACGGCGAAGGCCTGGGCGACGGTGCGGTAAAGGTCCGCCGCGCGCAGCTCCTCGAGGAAGATCGCGTCTGCCTGGCGCAGGGTGTCGAGGGCGCCCTGGTCCACCGCGCCGATCACGCGCACGGCGAGGCCGGGCCCCGGGAAGGGATGACGCCAGAGGATGTCCTCGGGGATGCCGAGCTCGGCGCCGACTCGGCGGACCTCGTCCTTGAAGAGACGCCGCAGCGGCTCAACGACCTCGAGCGCCATGACCTCGGGCAGTCCACCGACGTTGTGATGCGTTTTGATCCGCGCGCTCGTCTTCGATTCGCGCGACCGCGATTCGATCACGTCGGGATAGATCGTCCCCTGCACGAGAAGGTCGACATCACCGACGCGGCGCGCCTGCTCCTCGAAACACCGGATGAACTCCTCGCCGATGATCATCCGCTTCTGCTCCGGATCGGCGACGCCGGCGAGACGGCGCAGGAATCGCTCCGACGCGTCGACGTGAGTGAGCCGCAGCCGCGGACCGAATGTGGCGACGACCTCCGTGGCCTCGTTCGCGCGCAGGAGTCCGGTGTCGATGAACACGCAGGTGAGCCGATCGCCGATCGCGCGCGCCACAAGCGCCGCGGCGACCGCCGAATCGACGCCGCCGGAGAGCGCGCAGATCGCATGACGGTCGCCGATCGTTCGCTTCAGCTCCGCGACCGCTTCTTCGATGAACGCCGCGGGCGTCCAGTCGCCGGTGCACCCGCATACGCGATAGAGGAAGTTGCGCAGCACCTCGGCGCCACGCGGTGTGTGCATAACCTCGGGGTGGAACTGCACGCCGAAGCGGTTCCGTCCATCGCTCATCGCAGCCAGCGGCAGCCGTTCCGTGCGCGCGATCCCGTGGAATCCCGGTGGGAGCCGCTTCACGGTGTCGCCGTGGCTCATCCAGGCCCGCTCGTGGTCGGAAAGGCCCTCGAACAGGCCCCCGGACTCGGCGATGTCGACCGTTGCGGGGCCGTATTCGCGCTTGCCCTCGGGCGCGACCTCGCCGCCCAGAACGTGCGCCATGAGATGCATGCCGTAGCAGATACCGAGGACCGGGAAGCGGCCGTCGAGGACTGCCGGCTCGATGAGCGGGGCGTCTTTGTCGTACACGCTCGACGGACCGCCGGAGAGGATCACGCCCACGACGCCGCGACGCTCGAGCTCCTTGGCGGTGACATCGTGCGGGAAGATCTCGCAGTACGCGCGCGACTCGCGCACGCGGCGCGCGATCAGCTGCGTGTACTGCGATCCGTAGTCGAGGATGGCGATGGTCGCTCGGCGCTGCTGGGCGGACTCCCCCTCCGTCGTCTGGAGGCGGCTATCCGACGCGCTCACCTATTGATTATCGCGTACGCGGACGCTCGAATTCGATGTCAACGGCTCAGTCGAAGTCGTCCCCTCCATGACATCAAGAAGGGCG
>JANMSU010000297.1:0-2167 GCA_031389835.1 Chloroflexota bacterium | reverse complement strand
TTCCACGGCACGCTGCAGAGCTACCTCGAAGCGAAGGGGATCCTCTTCGACATGCTCGCCCAGGGGGCCGACAAGGGCGTGCCGAAGACGGCCGTGCTCAACGCCGACGACCCCCACTGGCAGTACCTCGCGAACCGCTCGGCTGGCGCGATGGTCCTGACCTACGGGATCGACGCGCACGCCGACGTGCAGGGGACCGTGCTGTCGGCCGACGCGAGCGGGTCGCGAGTACGCGTCGAGGCGCGCGGCGAAACCGTCGAGATCGCGCTGCCGCTCGTCGGGCGCTTCAACGTCCACAACGCGCTCGCGGCCATCGCGGCCGGCGTCGCCGCCGGCGTGCCGCTCGCGAAAGCGCGCGATGCGCTCCAGCGCTCGAAGCCGGTCCGTGGTCGCATGGAGCGCATCGACCGCGGCCAGCCCTTCAGCGTGATCGTGGACTACGCGCACACCCCCGAATCGCTCGACAAGGTGCTCGCACTGCTGCGTCCGCTCACCAAGGGCCGGCTGATCACCGTGTTCGGCAGCGCCGGTGAACGCGACCGCACGAAACGGCCGCGTCTCGCCGAGGTCGCTGCGAAGCACGCCGATTTCTTCGTCATCACACAGGAGGATCCGCGGCTCGAGGATCCGGCGACGATCCTCGCCGAGATCGAGGCAGGCGCGATCGCCGCGGGAAAGACGCGCGGGAGCGATTACGAGGTCATCGACGATCGGCGCGACGCGGTGCGTGACGCGATGCGTCGCGCGCAGGCGGGCGACACGGTGCTGCTCGCCGGGAAGGGCCACGAAGCCTCGATCATCGTCGGCGAGGAGAAGCGGCCGTGGGACGAGGCCGCCGTCGCGCGCGACGCACTCCGCGAGCTCGGCTTCGCCGCGTGAAGCGACAGCTGCGGCCCTCGCGTGACGCGGCGCACGGGCAGACGCGCGCGCTTCGCGAGCACAGCCGCGAGCTCGTCACGCAGCTGCGCGCGGAGATCGGCGTCCCGGAGCGTGCGAAGGGCCGACCCGCCCTCCTGATGCTCATGGGTCTCCCGGGGGCCGGAAAGACGCACTGCGCGCGTCTCCTCTCGGCGCGACTTGGTGCCGCGCATGTTGCGACTGATCAGCTGCGCAGCCGCCTGTTCATCGCGGCGTCCTACGCGGACGAGGAGAATCGCGCTGTGTTCACCGTGGCCGAGGCGCTCGTCGATGAGCTGCTTGGGGAAGGACACGTGGTCATCCTCGATGCGACGAATCTCATGGCCCGATACCGTGCGCCGATCGAGGTCGTGGCGAGCCGCCACGGTGTGACGCCGCTGCGCGTGCTCGTTGTCGCGGACGATGCGGACGCACGGGCTCGTCTGGCGGCGCGGGCGCTGGCTCGAAGCGAGGATGACCACTCCGATGCCGATGTCGGCGTCTACGAGCGCATGCGCCACCAGGGCTTCGAGCCGCCGGAACAATTCGTGGAGCTACAGAACGGACCGACGCTCGCCGCCGAGATCGAGCGCATCGCGGGTCTCGTGTGAGACGGCATTCGCGCGGGCTCGTCTTCGGCGCGATCGCCATCGCGCTCGTGATCGCTTACGGCGTGCTTGGCTCGAGCGCCGCCCCGTTCGCGCTCCCCGCCGGATCGCCGAGCCCGACCCCGACGAAACCGGTGAGTGCGGTTCCCGCGCCGCAGACATCCGGAACGATCGCGTTCGCGCTGCGGGGAGACATTTACATGCTCCGCGACGGCAAGTACGTGAGCGCCACCTCCGACGGCCGTTCGATCCAGCCGAATCTGTCGCTCGACGGGCGGACGCTCCTGTTCGCGCGCGAGGAGGCGATCAACGGCAGGCGCACCGTGGACGGGCAGCTCACGCCGGCGATCCTCCGCTACACGGACATCGTGAAGAAGGACCCGAGCGGTGGCGTGGAGTCGATCGTGCTGAGCGGACTCCGGACCGAGTCGGCGGGTGGGTTCCACCTCGTTGCCTGGCGCAACGCGCCGGCGTTGGCACCCGACGGCAGGCGCTTCGCGGTCGTTACCGATGCGGGGAATGGGGGATCGGCCCTCGAGGTCTACGACCTCCAGACCGGCAAGCTCGACTCCCTGCTATCGCAAGGCTCGAACCTGGCCGACTCGGCGTGGTCGCCGGACGGAAAGACGATCGCGGTGACGTCATACGCGCTGGGGGAGCCG
>JANMSU010000219.1:0-5014 GCA_031389835.1 Chloroflexota bacterium | reverse complement strand
GGAACCGCGTGCCGTGTATGACATCGACCGCGCGCACGTGACCTCGGCGCGCGTCGTCGTGGCCTACGCGGGCATCCCGTCCTTCGGTGTCGGCATCGAGGTGGAGCTCGCGCGCGAGCACGCCGTGCCGGTCGTCCTCGTGGTCGAGCGGGACCGGACGGTCTCGCGCCTGCTGCTCGGCAATCCAGCGGTCGTGGAGGTCGTGCGCTTCGGGGACCTCGACGGCCTCCGTCGCGGCCTCTCCGCGGCCCTGGGCCGCATCGCCGCCACACCGCCTGGCTCCCCCATGCCCACGGTCTCCGATGATGTCGTGGTCCAGCGCTTCCTGGCGTCGCTCGAGCAGGCGCGGCACCTGCCCGACGGTGAGATCGCCGCGCTCCTTCGCATCGGCGAGCTCGACGGCGAGGCTGCGTCGACGATCCGCGATGCGGTGGCGACCGGACGCCTTTTCGGCGCCGGCCTGCGCGACCTCGTCGGTCGCCACGCCCTGCGCGGTGCCGACCTTGGCGTCTTCGTGCTGAGGGACGTGCTGGAGCGTCCGCTCGCCGATACCGCGCGCACGATCGGCCTCGACGCGCGGACCACCCGAAAGCGCCTCGAGAGCGCCAGGACGCGCGTCGGCCTCGCGGCGGACGCGCCGGGCTCCGACATCTCACAATGGCTCGTGACCGAGCTGATCGCCCCGCCGACGCGGGCGCTGCAGCTCCATCTCTTCAGTGGAGGGCACGACGCCGCATGAGCAAGGGGCAGAAGAAGCAGAAAACGACCGGCAAGCTGGCTTGGCGCAGCAAGAAGGCGAATCACGGGCGGAAGCCTGGGATGGGTCGCGGCAAGCGCAACTAGCCGTTTCTCCGCGTAAATGAGACACGCCGCCCCTTCGGGCGGCGTGTCAGGTTTCAGCGGGTACGCACTAGCGCCGGCGCTTGCGGCCGGTGCTCTTCCGTGCAGTGGACTTGCGACCGGTGCTCTTCCGCGTGGCCTTGCGTGCGGTGGACTTGCGCTTCGTCCCCTTGCGCGCGGTGGCCTTCTTGGCTGTCGTCTTCTTGCGACCGGTGCTCTTACGTGCAGTCGTCTTCTTCTTCGCGGTCGTCTTCTTGCGAGCGGTGCTCTTTCGGCCGCTGCTCTTCTTGGCCGCGCCGCCCATCGATGATCCGCCGGTGGACTTACCGCCGCCCATCGAGGAACCACCCATGGACCCGGCACCCGATCGGCCGCCACTCGTCGACGACGGTGGCGTTGGCGGCGTGGCGGCCGGCTGCGGCGCCGGCCAGATCGATCCCGGCTGCTTTTGCGATGACCAATCGTTCCCAGTGTTCTCGTCCTGCATGAGGCCTCCCCAAATTTTTTCGCTCGCGCTGGGAGAAGTGCTTGTGTGTGATGTGTCATATCGCGTTCGGCATCTGGCCGCAAGCGCGCAGTCGTACTAGACCAAGGTCTACACCTTCACATCGTCGGGCAGAAGACGCACGAACACCTCGTTCGCGAGCAACCGGCCTCGAGCGGTCAGGCGTGCCCGCTCACCGGACCAACTGATGAGACGAGTGCCGTCGAGCGAACGCAGTGCGCTGTGAACGTCCGATGCGGCGGCCTCGCCGAATCGCGCCCGGTAACGCGCCAGGTCGAGCCCGTCGTCGAGGCGCAGCGCAAGCATCGCTCCGTCGACGGCCGCGTCGGCGGTGGCATCGACGATCCGCTGATCGTCACGATCGATCGCGGCGATGTACGCGGGTAACAGCCCGGGGTTACGCGAGCGAACGCCGTCGAGATGCGAATGCGCGCCCGCGCCGACGCCGAGCCACTCGCCGTTGCGCCAGTACACGAGGTTGTGTTGGCAACGCTTTCCCGGCCGGGCCCAGTTCGCGATCTCGTAGTGCCGGTAGCCGTTACGTTCGAGGAACGCTTCGGCGAGCTCGTACAGCGACGCGATTTCGCCGTCGTCGGGCTGTCCCGCGGCGGTTCGCCGCCGCCAGCGCTCGACGGACGGCCAGCCGGCGCCGGGCCAGTTCGCGACTGCCTCCTCCGGCTCGAGAGCGAGCTCGAGCGGGTAACAGGAAAGATGGTCGGGAGCCAGCGCGACCGCCGCAGCGAGGTCCGCCCGCCAGGCCTCGCTGGTCTGGCCGGGCCACCCGAAGATCAGATCGAGGCTGACGTCGAGGCCGACCGAGCGCGCCGCCGCGACCGCCGGCGCCACGTCCTCCGCGCGGTGGGTCCGGCCGAGGGCTCTCAGTCCCTCCGCCGAAAGCGACTGCGCGCCCAGCGAGAGGCGCGTGATCCCAAGGGCGACCCAGGCGTCCAGACGCTCGCGATCGAGCGTCGCCGGGTTCGCTTCGACGGTCGCCTCGGCCGGACGCACGTCGAAAGCCGCGTGCAGGGCCGCTCCTAGGCGCGCGACCTCGGATGGCTCGAGCAGGCTGGGGGTCCCACCGCCGAAGTACAGGGTCGCGACGCGCGGCCGGCCGAGTCGCTGGCCCTCGCGCCGGATCTCCTTGTCGAGGGCGTCCAAACACCGAGAGCGAAGCGCGCTACGCGCGGGCGCCGTCGCGAAATCACAGTACGGACATCGCGAAGCGCAGAAGGGGATGTGGACGTAGAGCCCGAGCCTCGTGGCGCCCGGCCGATGCGCCGAAACCCTCTGTTCGCGCGAAACCCCGTCCCTTCGGGCCGGGGTCCCCTCGCGCGCGGGGGCCCTCGGCGCATCGGCCGCACCCTGCGTCTCGCGCGTGGTCATTGTTTCATCGGTGAATGGCTCCGAGGAGATCGGGGAGGTCGGCGTCAGCGGACAGCTCCGCCGTCTTTCCGAGATCCATGAGCCATTCCCGTGACTCATGCACGAACGCCAGGAGGTGAGACGGACGCCACTCGGCCTCGCTCACCACGCGCTCATCACCGAACTCGGGCAAGAGGAGGACGTACGCCGTCGCGCGGTCCACTAGCCGAGCCCCCGCGACCCCGTAGCCGCCGACGCGGTCTGCCCCGCCGAGCGCCTCGAGGATCGACGCGCGTAGCGGAGCGACGATCTCGACGAGGCGCGCGTCAGCCACCGACGCGTCCACGCCGGCCGCCCGATGGAGAGCGACACCAGCGCGCGCCGCGTAAAGGCCCTCGAGGAGACCGCGGGTCTCGCGCGACAGGTGCGCCCAGGCCGCCGCGGCGTCACCCGCGACGATCGCCTGCAGGAACGTTGACGCGTTCGTCTGCGTCGGGTGGTCGAACTGCAGCTTGGGCTGCTTCATTCGTCATCCTTGATGCGCAGCACTGCGAGGAAGGCCTCCTGTGGGATCTCCACCGATCCCACCATCTTCATTCGCTTCTTGCCTTCCTTCTGCTTGTCGAGGAGCTTCCGCTTACGCGAGATGTCGCCGCCGTAGCACTTCGCGATCACGTCCTTGCGCTTTGCGCTCACGTTCTCGCTCGCGATGATCTTTCCGCCGATCGCCGCTTGGATGCGGACGTCGAACATCTGCTTGGGAATGAGACCACGCAGCTTCGAGACGAGAAGGCGACCGATCCGCTGCGCCTTCTCGCGGTGGACGATGATCGACAGCGCGTCCACCAGCGTGCCGGCCACCAGGATGTCGAGGCGCACCAGGTCGGCTGTGCGGTACTCGCCGAACTCGTAATCCAGCGAGGCGTAGCCCTGCGAGCGGCTCTTCAACTGGTCGTAGAAATCCACGATGACCTCGGAGAGCGGCATCTCGTACTTGAGCATCGCGCGCGTTGGGTCAACGTAGCTCATGTCGAGCAACGTGCCGCGCTTGCCCTGGGAGAGATCCATGATCGGGCCGACGTAGTTCGTCGGCACGATGATCGTGGTCTTCATCCAGGGCTCACGGATCTCCAGGATCGTCCCCGGGTCGGGGAGCATCGCTGGGTTGTCGATCGCGATCTCCGCGCCCTTCTGCGTGATCACGCGATACTCCACCGACGGCGAGGTCGCGATCAGGTCCATGTCGTACTCGCGCTCGAGTCGCTGCTGGATGATCTCGAGGTGGAAGAGTCCGAGGAATCCACAGCGGAAGCCGAAGCCAAGCGCCTGTGATGTCTCTGGCTCGTAGATGAGCGACGCGTCGTTGAGGCGCAGCTTCTCGAGCGCCTCGCGGAGCGACGGGTAGTCCTCGGATCGCTGCGGGTAGAACCCGGCGAACACCATCGGCTTCGCCGGTCGGTAGCCCGGAAGCGGCGAGGTCGCAGGTCGGGACTCGAGCGTCAGCGTGTCGCCGACGCGGCAATCCGCAACGGCCTTGAGGCCCGTCGCCGCGTAGCCGACCTCGCCCGCGACCAGGCGCGCGATCGGGCGCGGCTCCGGCGCGAAGACCCCGAGCTCGAGCATCTCGCTCGCCTTCTGCGTCGCCATCGGCAGGATGCGGTCGTCGGCGGTGAGCAGGCCGTCCACGACGCGCACGTGCGCGACGACTCCTTTATAAGCGTCGTAATGCGAGTCGAAGATGAGCGCGCGCAGCGGTCCGTTCGGATCGCCAGTGGGTGGCGGAACTCGCTCCACAACGGCGTGCAGCAGATCCGGGACGCCTTGTCCCGTCTTGCCCGAGGCGAGCAGGATCTCGTCGTCCTTGAATCCGAGCGTCGTGCGGAGGTCTTCGCGTACCAGATCGAGGTCGATGCTCGGCAGGTCGATCTTGTTGATCACCGGGATCACCTGAAGGCCCTGTTCCACGGCGAGGTACGCGTTCGCCAGCGTTTGCGCCTCGATGCCCTGCGACGCGTCGACCAGCAGGAGCGCGCCCTCGCACGCCGCCAAAGAGCGGCTCACTTCGTAGTTGAAGTCGACGTGGCCGGGTGTGTCGATCAGGTTCAGCTCGTAGACCTCGCCGTCGCGGGCCTTCCACGCCATCCGCACCGCGCGGGCCTTGATCGTCACGCCATGCTCGCGCTCGAGCTCCATCGAGTCGAGCAGCTGCTCTCGCATCTGCCGCAGCGCCACCGTCCCGGTGAGCTCGATGAGGCGGTCGGAGAGCGTGGTCTTGCCGTGATCGACGTGCGCGATCACGCAGAAGTT
>JANMSU010000218.1:0-4673 GCA_031389835.1 Chloroflexota bacterium | reverse complement strand
TCCACACAGCGGCGTGTAGCCCGTACCGGATTCGAACCGGTGGTCTCTGCCTTGAGAGGGCAGTGTCCTGGGCCGCTAGACGAACGGGCCGGAGACTTCCATTGTACCGAGCATGACCTTCCGCGGTCCCATCGCCCGCTGAGCGATCTCGTCGCGCCCGGCGTCCGGCGCATCCCACTCCCCCTCCCGATCCGCGGTCTTTCGATCGTCAACGTGTATCTGGTCGAAGGAACGCACGGCTGGAGCCTGGTGGACGCGGGGCTGCACACTGCCGAGGCCGAACATGCGCTCCGCGCCGGACTGGCCGACGCGGGGATCGGTTTCGAGGACGTGCAGCGCGTCTTCGTCACGCACCTGCATCCGGACCACATCGGCATGGCGGGGACGCTCGAGCGCGCCGGAGCGCAGGTGCTGATGCACACGCCAGAGATCGCCGGCGCAAGACGGACCTGGTCGAAGGCACATGAGGCCATCGACGCGACATACGTTTGGTTCGAGCGCCACGGCATGCCGCGCGACGTCGATGAGGGCATGCGCCAGGCCTGGATCACGATGGGTGAGCGTGTGGACGATCTCGCACATGTAGACGGTGTGGACGACGGCGGAAGCGTCGATCTTGACGGGAGAGAGACGCGTCTCCGCTGGACGCCAGGACACACCGACTACCACGCTGTCCTGATTGACGAGCGAGACGGCGTGCTCTTTGCGGGCGACCACGTGCTGCCTCGCATCACCTCCAACATCGGGCTCTATCCGTCCTCGCGTGATGATCCACTTGGTGATTTCCTCGGTGCGCTGGCCGGGCTCCGCGATCTACCGGTGAAGCGCGTGCTGCCCGCGCACGGCGATCCGTTCGACGACCTCGGGGGCCGCGTCGACGAGCTGCTCGCGCATCACGCTCTGCGGATCGAGGCGACCCTCGCCGCCGTCGGCAGCGCGGAGCACGACGCGTACACGATCGCGCGGATGCTCTTTCCTGTTCTTCGGTCCGCGCATGAAGAGCGATTCGCGCTCGCGGAAACACTCGCTCACCTTCGTCATCTCGAGCGGAAGGGACGTGTACGCGAGATCGACGGATCGCCGGCGCGTTGGCGGGCCGTCTAGCTCGGTGAGCGGTACCGCTCGAGCGTGCGCGGGTCCTCCCAGTTGTTCGACTTGAGATGTCGTTCGACCACGCCCATCCCCTGCTCCGGGAACACGTTGAGGCACATCGGATCGATCAGAAGGAACAGCTGCGCGTCACGCGTGCGCGGCAGGACCAGCGCGCCCGCGAAGGAGTGCGCCTCGACCATGTGTGCGAGCGGCTCGGGGCCGCCGAGCTCGCGCACGATGCGGCCGGCCTCGACGGCGTGGTTATACCCGGGGATCCCGACGACGCCACCGTCCTTCTCGCTGAACTCGATCACCTTGGCCGCGTCGTGGACGTACGACACCGCGCGGTAGATGTCGAGGTCGAGATCCTGTTTCCAGAGCTCGCGGTAGATCGGGACGAGCGCTTCCGAGATGCGCACCATGGCGTCGACATGCTTGATGAGGTTGCCGTGGGTCGCCATCGGCATCGCGGGATGGAGCGGGATCCGCTCGATGTCGGTCCACGCCGGATTGCGCTCGGAGACATAGCGCCAGACCTCGATCGAGAGCTTGCGCAGACCCGAATCCCGGATGTCCTTGATCCCTGGAAATGCGCGGAGGACGTCGGCTTCCTTTAGCACGCGCGAAGAATAGAATGAGCGCCGAGTTCTCGGTTTCGCGCACGCGGGTGTGTTGTAGTGGTAACACACGAGTTTTCCAAACTCGGAACGCGGGTTCGATTCCCGCCACCCGCTCCGAGACTCGATCCGGTCAACTAGGCGAGCGCTCGTCGCGTTTGCGCTCGATGCCACGTCGCCTCCAGCATTCGGCCCGCGGATCCCGTTGGAGGTGTGTCGTGCGTCGTGTGATTTCTGTTGTCTTCATCCTGACCGTTCTCATGCAAGCCGGAGCGCCACGGGCGCAAGCCGCGCAGAGCGAGTTCCGCGCCTACTGGGTCGACGCATTCGGAGAGGGCATCTTCAACGAAGCGCAGATCACGAAGCTCGTCGCTCAAACGAAGGCCGCCAACCTAAATGCGCTCGTGGTGCAGGTGGGACGTCGCGGTGACTGCTTCTGCAACCGCGCGATGATGCCGCGCACGCAGGCGAACATCGCGCCGCTACCGTTCGACCCGCTCGACTCACTCATCGCGAAGGCGCACGCGGAGGGAATCCAGGTGCACGCCTGGATCATCACCACAGCGATATGGAACTTCCCGGCCACCCAGCCCCCCACCAACCCGAATCACGTCTTCAACCTCCACGGCCCGAGCAAGAAGGACAGCGATCCGAACACGCCGGACCCCGACTACTGGCTGAGCGAGCGCTATGACGGCGCGAACCGTGCCGGAGCGGACTTTCTCCTCGATCCCGGTCATCCCGATGCCGCGGATTACATGGTGCGCATGTACACGAGCGTCGCGGCCAACTACGACGTCGACGGCCTCAACTTCGACCGCGTGCGCCTGCCGGACCAGAACCTGGCGGCGTTCCCGGGTGTCTCCGCGTGGGGCTACAACCCTGTCGCCGTCGCGCGCTTCCAGCAGCTCACGGGCCGCTCCGATAAGCCGCGCCCAGACGACGCGCAGTGGCTCGCCTGGCGCCGTGACCAGATCACGAACGTCGTGCGCAAGGTCTACGTCGAGACATATGCGATCAAGCCGCACGTGGCGATCAGCGCTGACACGATCACGTACGGCTACGGACCGGCGACGCAAGGCGGCTGGGAGAACACGCGCACATACAAGGAGGTAGTGCAGGACTGGCGCGGCTGGATGGAGGAAGGGATCCTCGATATCAACATCCCGATGAACTACAAGCGCGAGCACTTCACGACCGAGCCGAACAACCAGCGGCGGATGTACCTCGAGTGGAACGAGTACGCGCGAGACCATCAATACGCTCGCCATGTCGCCATTGGGTCAGCGGTCTATCTGAACTTCGTGGCGGGCAGCGTCACCCAGGTCAGGAAGGCGCTCACGCCGAACGCGAACGGCAACGGTGCGATCGGCTGGGTCGGATACTCATATCGGACCCCTGACTGCTACGCGAATGGTCCCCTGCCCGCGTCCCCTGAATGCGCGCCCAAGCGTACCGGGGATCAGAGTCGCGCTGAGCTGACGCGCGCCCTGACACAGCCGTCCGAATACGACGCCGTGCTCCCACCCGTCTTCTCGACGCCGGCGACGGTGCCGACGATGCCGTGGAAGACCGCCCCCACTCGCGGTCATCTGGCCGGGACCGTGAAAACGAACACGGGTCTCGCGATGGATCAGATCCTCGTCGAAGTCCGCGATCCGGAGACCGACGCTCTGATCGCTTCACGCCTGACTGACGGGCTCGGCTACGTCGCCTTCGTGGATCTCGTGCCCGGGAAGTACAAGGTCTTCGTCCCAGACGACGCGCGCGTTACCGGCAAGCGCGTTCAGCTTGTGAACGTGTCGGCTGGCGCGGTCGCGCGCTTTGCGATCACGCCGTTCGCGAAGGGCAGCGAGGGTCGCAGGCCAGCGAGGGAGACGACCCCGGCGTTCGATCCGATGGAGGCGCAGCTGTTGCCGAACGGGGAACGCTGATCCGCTAGGAGGCGCGCGCCACGCGCTGGCCGAGTCGTTCCTGGCGGATCGTGACTTTCGCGCGCCGCCGAAGGTCCTCGAACGCCGCGCGCTGCGTCTCGTTCACGAAGGTGAAGGCGACGCCGCGCTGACCCGCTCGACCCGTGCGACCGGTACGGTGCACGAAGGTCTCCGCGTCCTCGGGGAGATCGAAGTTCACGACGTGACCGATGTCGTCGACGTGGATGCCACGCGCCGCGAGATTCGTCGCGATGAGTGTCGGGATGCGGCCGGTCCGGAATCCCTCGAGCACGCGCTCGCGCTCGTGCTGACCAACGTTGCCGTGGAGCGCGCGCGCCGGGCTTCCGAGGTTGGCCAGTGCCTTCACGAGCTTGTCGGCACCGTGCTTGGTGCGCCGGAAGACGAGCGTTCGCACGACGTCCTCGCGCCGCAGGATCTGGTGCAGCGCGGCGACCTTGTCGGACTCGCGCACCTGGATCCAGGCCTGATCGATCGCCGCGACCGTGGGTTCCTCCGGCTTGATCGTGACGCTGACCGGATCCTTGGTGTATTTGCGCGCGACGGCGCGCACGTCGTTCGTGAGGGTCGCCGAGAACAGCGCGGTCTGCCGCGGCCCCTTGAGGAGCGCGACGATGCGGGCGATGTCGGGAGCGAAGCCGAGGTCGAGGAGGCGGTCCGCCTCGTCAAGCACCAGGCTCTTGATCCGGGAAAGATCGAGGGTGCGGCGCGAGGCGAGGTCGAGCAGGCGTCCGGGCGTCCCAACGACGACGTGCGCGCCGCGGCGCAGCGCATCTTCCTGCGCGCGGTAGCCGACGCCGCCGTAGAGGGCGACGACGCGCGCATGACGGAAGCGACCGAGGACCTCGATCTCACGGGCGACCTGTTGCCCGAGCTCACGGGTCGGAACGATCACGAGGGTGAATGGGGCGCCGGCACGACCCTCAATGCGCTCGAGGATCGGTAGCGCGAAGGCGCCGGTCTTGCCGGTGCCGGTCTGCGCCTGGGCAAAGACGTCGCGCCCCGCGCGGAG
>JANMSU010000217.1:0-3586 GCA_031389835.1 Chloroflexota bacterium | reverse complement strand
CCGACGGTGCCGCGCGACTGCTCGTCGCGCACGACCGCGTCCGCGTCGATCACCTTCGCACCGAGCTCGCGGAGCATCCCCGCGACAAGCGACTTCCCCGCACCGATGGGGCCCGTGAGGCCGATGACCCGCGAGCTCACTCCTTTGGCGCCTCGCTGACCTTCGCCCACTCCTCGTAGAGGTCCTTCAGCGACCGCTCGAGGGCCGCGTGCTCTTCGCCAATACGCCGCGTCTCCAAGTAGTTGCCGCTCTGAGCGATCTGGCTGACCTTCTCCGTCAGCTGCTTGAGCTGCAGCTCCATCGCCTCGATGCGCACCTCCAGCGCGCGCGTCCCGCTGACCCGCCGGACCGGCGACGCGGTCGCGCGACTACGTGCCGGCGGGCGGGTCCTGCCGCGGCTCGGGGTCTTCGCTTGCTCGCCACTGGCCCCTTCCCGCCGTTCCCCCATCCCAGTCGTCCTACCGGGGCCAGACGCTCGCTCGCGAAGACCCAGGCTCGCCGCGTCACCCGCCCGCCTCTCCGCCGCGCTCACATACTCGACGATGGGTGCGTCGCGTCCAGCGGCACGCTCGCGCTGGTAGGCCGTCCAGCCGCCCTCGAACCGTCGCAGCAGGCCGCCGCTGATCAGCCACAGCTCGCTTGCGAGCTTGTCTATGAAGTAGCGGTCGTGGCTCACGAAGATGAGCGTGCCCTCGTAGTCGATCAGAACCGCCTCCAGTTGTTCGCGTGCTGCCAGGTCGAGGTGATTCGTCGGTTCATCGAGGACGAGGAGATTCGCGTGCCTCAGCGAGAGGCGTGCGAGCGCTAAGCGGCTTCGCTCGCCGCCCGAGAGGACCGCGACCGACTTGGAGACGTCCTCACCGCGGAAGAGGAACCGCGCGAGAAGATTGCGCGCTTCCTGATCGTCGTGCGCCCCGGCGGCGCGCATCGCCTCGAGTACGGTCTGGTCTCCGGTCAGCTCGGCCTGAGCCTGCTCCAGGTACGCGACGCGCGCGGCGGGCGCCGCACTCACATAGCCGTCGAGTGCCGTGAGATCTCCGACGAGCGTGCGCACCAGTGTCGTCTTGCCCGCGCCGTTCGGGCCGACGACGGCGACTCGCGCGTCGCGCGGCACTCGGAGTGGACCGGTACGCATCACGGGATCCGCGTAGCCCACGGCGAGCGCGGTCGTCTCCAGGACGGTCTCGCTTCCGAGATCGGCGGCCTCGAGCCCCCAGCTGTGACGTGTCGACTGCGTGGGGGCTTCGATTCGCTCGACGCGCGAGAGCTTCTTCCCGCGACCGCGCGCCTCTTTCGAGCGCTGGCCGGCCCCGTAGCGCCGGATGAACTCCTCGGTCCGCGCGATCTCCTCGGACTGCTTCGTCGAGGCGCGCAGCTGCGCCATCTCGCGATCGGCGCGCTGGCGCGCGTAGTGCGAGTAACCGCCGCGGTACTCGATGACCGTAAGGTCCTCGATCGAGAGCGTCCGCGAGGTCACGCGGTCGAGGAACCACCGGTCATGGGATGAGATGACCGAAGTTACGTTCTGCTCAACAACGAAGTTCTCTAGCCACTCGAGCGCCGCAACGTCGAGATGGTTCGTGGGCTCATCGAGGAGCAGGACGTCCGGGTCGTCGAGCAGCAGGCGCGCGAGGCCGAGGCGCGTTCGCTCGCCACCCGAGAGCGTCGCCACCTCGCGATCGACGAGCCCACCGAGGCCCAGCCCGCCGAGGATGCGCGCGAGTGTTCCTTCGAAGTCGTACCCACCGGCGTGCTCAAAATGGTGCTGGGCGTCGGCATAACGCTCCAGCGCTTCTGGATTGCCGGTCGCGATCTCGACTTCGAGTCCCTGCAGCTCGCGCTCGAGTTCCCGCAGGTGCGCGGCCGCGCCGCGGGCATGTTCGATCACGCTCCCGGTCGCCTCCTCGAGGAGCTCCTGACGCAGGAAACCCACCCGCGTACCGCGCGCATAAGCGATGGCGCCGGCGTCGGGCGCATCGAGGCCTGCCGCGATGCGCAGCAGGGATGTCTTGCCCGTCCCGTTCGGTCCGACGAGACCGACGCGATCGCCGTGGCCGATGCGGAACGACACGTCCTTCAGGACCTCACGAGCGCCGAACCAGCGCGCGATCGCCTGCACCGAGAGCACGCTCACGTGGCTATCCTGCGCCGTTTCGCGGGCGTGGCCGCCGCCTTCTGGCACCGCGGGCAGTGAAAGGTCCCGCGGCCGCCCACCACGGTGCGCACGACGGCGCGGCCGCAGCGCGGGCATGGCTCGCCCGCGCGGTCGTACACCTGGAACTCGCGTTGCATGCGGCCCTGACCGCCACGCGCATCGACGTAGTCGCGTCGCGAGGCGCCTCCGAGCCGGATCCCTTTACGAAGCACGAAGCGCAGCGCCTCGCGAAGGCGCGCGACCTCATCGGGGCGCAGCGAGCCGGCGGACCGCAGCGGATGGATGCGGGCGCGCCAGAGCGCTTCGACGTCGTAGATGTTCCCGACGCCCGCGATGCCGCGCTGGTCCAGCAGCAGCGGCTTGATCGCGGACCTGCCACGTCGCCGCAGGAACTCGCGCAGCCAACGGGTCGTGAAGCGCGCGGTGAGCGGCTCGATCCCGAGCTCGCGATGAAGCGACGCTCCGGCCCCAGCGCGCGGATGATCCCCAGTCTCAGCCAGCTCCGCGACATCGACGATCGCCATGCGCCCGAACTTGCGCGTGTCGGAGAAGCGGAGGAACGTGCCGTCGGCGAAGCCGATGACAGCGCGAACGAACGTGTCTTCCGCCGCACCGCGCTCTCGGAACAACAGCTTCCCGGTCATGCGCAGCGAGACGATCAACGCCTCGCCACCGTCGAGCTCGAGCACGACGAACTTGCCCCGACGTCCGACACCGGTGATCTCGCGCCCGCGGAGTCGCGTCGCGAAATGCGCCGCCGGCACCGGCTCGGTCACGCGGTGCCAGAACGATTCGAAACCCGCCACCCGCCGTCCGATGATCAGCTCCCGCAGCTGCCGCGCGATCGTCTCGACCTCCGGCAGCTCAGGCATGTGTGGCTGCGGGCTGTTGCATGCGCGTCATCTCGTCCCAGTTCGTGCCGGTGCGAAGGTCGACGACCAGCGGCACGTCCAGCGAGTAGGCGGCGGACATCTCCTCGCGCAGGATGCCCGCGGTCGCGTCGACCGCGTCGCGAGGCAGCTCGACGACGAGCTCGTCGTGCACCTGAAGCATGACGCGCGCGGATGACTCGGTCTCGGCGAGCCGGTCGTGTACGCGGCGCATCGCGATCTTCATGATGTCCGCCGCGGTGCCCTGGATCGGCATGTTGATGGCCATCCGCTCGGCGGCGTTGCGGATCGCGGAGTTCCGACTCGTCATGTCCGCGATGTACCGTCGGCGACCGAGCAGCGTCTCGACGTAGCCCTGCTCGGCGCAGAACGCCTTCGTCTCGATGATGTAGCGCCGGACCTGCGCATAGCGCTTGAAGTACTCCTCGATGAAGCGCTGCGCCTCCTCCCGCGGCATCCCCATCCGCCAGGCGAGGCCGAAGTCGCTCATGCCGTAGATGATCCCGAAGTTGAGCATCTTCGCGACGTCGCGCTGCTCGCG
>JANMSU010000211.1:0-6066 GCA_031389835.1 Chloroflexota bacterium | reverse complement strand
AACGCTGGAACCGCTCCGGCGGGGTCGTTGTACGGGACGTAGACCCAGCGACCGGAGGTGACCTATGCGCAGAATCCTGCTCGCGCTCGCTATTTCGCTCATCTCATCCGCGTCTCTCGCGGCACCGGCTGCGGCCAAGTGCCCGGCCTGCCTCGATGGCGTCTCGGTGCAGACCCCGGACGGACAGCCGTGGTCGGAGGGCAAGCCTGTGACTCTCGTCGCATCGGTGCGACGCGGGGACCCCGGCGCGGCATTCCCGACGGAGGGACTCGCGGTGATCATGCAGACGGACCGCGAGCGCACCAAATGCCTGAACGTCGCGCTCAAGCTCGTGAGCCAGTCGGGTGACGGCGCTCTCTACGCCGGCGTCTTCTATCCGTTCCGAGGGGCCATCTACTCGGGCCTGGTGCAGTTCGGTGACTACAAGTTCGACATGACGCTCGACGTCAACACCATCGCCGCAGCGACGGACGTGACAGCGGTCAAGCCCACACTCGTCACGCCGACGATCATCACGCAGAATCTTCCCGTTGCGGCGCCCGAAGAGCCCGTCAACGAGACACTCAGCTACACGCTCGGAAGTGCGCCGTTCATCCTCTTGGCTCTCGGCTTCTGGGCGGTCATCGGGCTCGCGCTGACGGTCCGGCAGTCGCGGGCGCGAGCGGCGTAGTGCGCCGTCTCCTCCTCGGAGCAGTGCTCCTCATCCTCGCCTGCGAAGGGGCGGCAACGCTCCCCGCTCCTTCGCAGAGCGCCGTGCCGTCGGCCTCGCCGATCGATGTCAGCGACATGATGGGCGGGTTTCCCGCCGCCACGTTCTTCGTCTTGACCGGCGACGGGAAGATGAACGCCCTCGCGCTCCTCAACCACGCCATGAAGTACTCGATCGACGCGTCCACGACGGCGCAGGTCGCGTCATCGGGCAGCTTCATCTACATCGCGGACGAAGACAAGAACGGAGCGCGGCTGCGCTGGATCGATCAGGCCAGCGGGAACGTACTTGCGACGCGCCTTGAGCCGGGCCGCACGCTGTTCGCGACAGGCATCGGGCACGGCGGGATCGCGGTCGACACGACCACGGGACGCGTGCTCGTGCTCTACCTGGATGGCGACCGGCGCGTTATCGAGGCATACGAGCCGTATTCGTTGCGACCACTTGGGCGACGCTTCGAGTCGAGCTGCGGCGATCGCGTGCTTGCCGGTGCCGGCCGGGTCGTGGTGCCGTGCTTCGCGGCGGGGATTCTTCTTTTGAACGACGGTACCTCCGAGACGCGGGTCGTGAGTGCCGGACTAGGCCCGTTGGTCGCAGCAGCAATGAGCCTCGACGGAACGACGCTCGTTGGTCGGGATGACGGCACGCTGGGACGGATCCTCTCGCAGACCACGACTGTCGAGAAGGTCGAGCCCTTCCGACCCGCGACTCTCGTGCCCGACGGAATCGCCTCGCCAGAGAGCGGAAGGTTCGTCGTGGCGTTATCGACGACCGATCGTGATATCGGCGTGAGCGAGACGCGGGCGTCTCAGCGCTACCTGTCGTTCCCCGCGCAGCAAGCGCCGCGGGGCGGCGTTCTCGCACAGGGACAATTCGCCTTCTGGATCACGGCTCTGGGGGAAGCAAGGCACATCGATCTGCTTCAGGGATTCCACGAGACGATGGTGACCTTTGGTGGGCGTGTTCTGCCGGGTGGCGTCGGGCAGTAGCTCCTACCGCATCGCCTCGAGCAGCGGATTGACGTCGCGCTCGAACGAGTTCTGCTCGACGAGCGGCGTCTCCTTCAGACCCGGGATCCGGCGGAAGACCTCGTCCTCGTACGTCGGCAGGTCGATCTCGTAGTACACGCCGATCGGGATCGGCTCGTCCTCGTAGCTGCGCGCCACGGCCGCGGCCTTCTTCGCGATGATCTCCTGTTTGTCGGTCGCGTCCTTGACCTTGCCGTCGAAGCCCTGCGTCTCGAGCTTGTAGAGGCGCGAGCGCTTCTCGGGCAGATCCGCGCCCTCGTACCACTCCTTGGTGTACAGGTCGTTGTAGGTCGGGCAGGTCTGCAGCACGTCCACCAGCGCCGCGCCCTTGTGCTCGATCGCGCGGGCGATGATTCCGGCGGTGTACTTGGGCTCAAGCGCGTACGCGCGTGCGATGAACGTATACCCGGACGCGATCGCCATCGCGACTGGGTTGATGCCGTCCTGGATCGACTGCTCGGGCATTGATTTCGTCTTCTTGCCCTTCGCCAGCGTCGGTGACGCCTGGCCCTTGGTGAGGCCATAGACGTTGTTGTTGTGCACGATGTACGCGAAGTCGACGTTGCGCCGGCCCGCGCCGACGAAGTAGCCCGCGCCGATGCCGTACCCGTCGCCGTCGCCGCCGAGCGCGAGCACCGTTTGGTTCGTGTTCGCCAGGCGCGCGCCGGTCGCGACCGTCAGCACGCGGCCGTGCAGCGTGTGGAACCCGTAGGCGTTGATGTAGTGCGGCGTCTTGCCGGAGCAGCCGATGCCGGAGAACACCGCGACCTTGTCTGGGTCGAGCTGCAGCTGCGCGAGCGCCATCTGGATGCTCGTGAGGATGCCAAAATCGCCACATCCAGCGCACCAGTCATTGTGCAGCTCGGACTTGTAGTCCTTGATCGTGAGCTTCGTCGGCGCGATCGGCGTGTTAGCGGACATGGGTCACCACCGGTTCCGCCTTGCCGCCCGCGAGGGCGTTGGACAAAGCCTTCACGACTTCGTCCTCGCTGAACGGACGGCCGTCGTACTTGTTGATGCGGTCCTTGATCAGGATGCCCGTGTGCTCCGTCACGAGCGACGCGAGCTGCCCGGAGAAGTTCTCCTCCATGCTCACGATCCGCTTCGCTTTGCGGAGGATGTTTCCGACCGCTTCGGCCGGAAACGGCTTCATCAGCCGGCACTGGAGAAAGTTGATCTTCTTACCCTGCGCCTCGAGCACCCGGATCGCGTCGAGGATCGTGCCCTTGGTGGAGCCCCAAGCGACGACGGTGAGGTCGGCGTCCTCAGGTCCGTGGAGCGCGTACTGCTGGTCCTGCGGGATCGCCTTCTGTGCAAGCGCAAGCTTGCCCATCCGCTTATGCATCATCGCCATCCGCATCTCGACGCCCTCGGTTATGTGGCCATCGGGGTCGTGCTCGTCGGACGTGACCCAGAAGCGACCGCCGGGGATGCCGGGACGGCTGCGTGGCGAGATGCCGTCCTTCGTCAGCGCATAGCGCAGGTATTCCTTGACGTTGCCGTCACCGTGCTTCGCGTTGCCGTTGTGGCCGTTGGCCGTATCGTTCGGGCCCTTCGCGTCAACCGCGGTCCACTCGGTCCCGGTGAAGCGCTCGCCGCGGTCGATCTTGTCGTACTTGAGCTCGAGCTTGTCGATCGTCGTGTACACCGACGCGAGCTTCTTGTCCGACATGACGATGATCGGCATCTGGTAACGCTCGGCCCAGTTAAAGGCGGAGAAGACGTCCTGATATGTCTCGCGAAGGTCACCAGGCGCCGTGACGATGTGCGGGAAATCGCCCTGCGCGGGGTGCAGTGCGAACTGCAGGTCGCCCTGCTCCTGGCGTGTCGGCAGCCCGGTCGACGGGCCGCCGCGCTGATAGAGCACGAGCACCGGACCGGGCGCCTCGGTGATGGACGCAAAGCCGATCCCTTCGACCATGAGCGCGAAGCCGGGGCCGCTCGTCGCCGTCGCGACGCGCACACCCATGTGCGCCGCGCCGACCGCCATGTTGATCGAGCTGATCTCATCCTCGCACTGCACGACGAGCAGGTTGTAGTCGCGCTGGTGCCGCTCCAGGAAGACACTCTCGTCGGTCGCGGGCGAGATGGGGTAGTAGGTCTGGAAGGAGCAGCCCGCTTTGAGCTTCGCGATCGCGGCTATCTCATAACCCTTCGCGAGGATCCGCGCTTTCGGTTCCGCGCCGGGCTTGAGGGTGTACGGGAAATCCTTCGCGCTCTCGTTCTGCTTCACGTGCTCGAACGCGAGACGCGCCGCGCGCACGTTGAGCTCGCCGACCTCGGAGCGCTTGCCCTTGAACTGGCTGCGGATGACCTCGGCGACGAGGTCGAACGGGTATTCGCACAGGGCGAGCGACGCGCCGAGGCCGACGGTGTTCTTCATGACCTCGTAGCGCCGCGCCTGATCACCCTTGCCGACTTCCTCGAGCGCCTTCTTGATGATCTCCATGAACGGGACCGGGTAGAAGCGCAGGTCGGCGCGCCCGGCATCCTTTGACTGGAACTCGATCTCGCTGTCGTAGACGACACCGCCACCCTCGTTGATCTCGTGCAGGTGGCCGAAATGCGTCGGCCAGCGACGATGGTGACCGTCGCCGGTGAGCGTTTCGTCGTCGAGCGCGACCAGGATGTCGGCGGTGTCGCGGTAGGAACGGATGTCCTCGTCATCGACGCGCACCCGATAGAAGGAGTGCTTGCCCATGATGTTCGAGTGGTATTCGATGTTCGCGTAAACGCGTAGCCCGGCCCGCGAACAGGCCTTTGCGAAAACCTCGGCGGAGGCGTTGATGCCGCTCCCCTGGGGTCCGCCGATCATCCAGGTGAGCCGATTCTTCTGCACTCGGAACATCTATTCTACTTCTTGATGGCGGCGCGTCGGGAAAAAGACACGCTCGGCGAGATCGAGGTCCCCGGCGACGCATTGTGGGGAGCGCAGACCCAGCGGGCCATCGAGAACTACCCGATCTCCGGGTACAAACCGTTTCCCGCCTTCATTCGCGCGATGGCGCGCGTGAAGCGCGCGGCGGCTCTCGCGAACGCCGAGGCCGGTCGCTTGGAGCCCAAGCGACGGGACGCGATCGTCGCCGCCTGCGACGAGATCCTCGCCGGAAAGCACATGGATCAGTTCGTTGTCGATGTGTTCCATTCCGGCGCGGGCGTGTCTTTCCACATGAATGTCAACGAGGTCATCGCGAACCGCGCGAACCAGATCTGCGGCGGCGGACTGGGGACGTACGAGCATGTCAATCCCAACGATCACGTGAACATGGCGCAGTCCACCAACGACGTCACGCCGACTGCCATGCGGCTCGCGCACCTCGAGCTCACCAAAGCGGTCTGTGAGGAGCTCGACAAACTCAGCGACGCGCTGACCGCCAAAGCCGCGCAGTACGCCGACATCGTGAAGCCGGGCCGAACGCATCTCCAGGACGCCGTGCCGATCACGTTCGGCCAGGAGATCGGCGGGTGGGGGACCCGCATCAAGAGCGCGTCGGCGCGCCTGCGTGCCGGCCGCGCGGAGCTGTGCGAGCTCGGCATCGGCGGCACCGCCGCGGGCACCGGACTCAACGCCGATCCGCAGTTCCGCGAGCGCGTGTGCCGTCATCTCGCGGAGTGGTACGGCGAGCCCATCGTGCCGGCGAAGGATCTCTTCGCGTCGATGCAGTCCATGGCCGCGTTCGTTCGCATCTCGAGCGGCATGCGCACTGCGTCCATCGAGCTATCCCAGATCTGCAACGACATCCGCATCCTCGTGTCGGGTCCGCGGACAGGTTTCGGAGAGCTCATCATCCCGGCGGTGCAGCCCGGCTCGTCGATCATGCCCGGCAAGGTGAATCCGGCGATCGCCGAGATGGTCAACCAGGTGTGTTTCCAGGTGATCGGCAACGACACGACGGTCGCGTGGGGCGCGCAGGCCGGACAGCTCGAGCTCAACGTGATGATGCCGGGGATCAACTACGCCGTGTGCTTCTCCGCAACGATCCTCGCGAACGCCGTCCGACAGCTCCGGGTGAAGACGATCGAAGGCATGCGCGTCGACGAGGATCGCGTGAAGGAGCTGATGGACTCCAGTCCGTCGCTCATCATCACCGCGCTCACCCCGCACGTCGGATACGCGAAGTCGGCGGCTCTCGTGAAGCGTGCACTCGCGGAGAAGCGCTCGCTGCTCGACATCGGGCTGGAGGAAAAGGTCATGCCGGAGGACAAGCTGCGGAAGATCCTCGACGCGCTGCCGATGACGAAAGGCGGCGTGCAGTGACCGACTGTCCGGAGACCTTGTGCCACAGCGGATCAGTTCGCGTGCGCAGCTCGGTGGCATCGAGGCGAAGC
>JANMSU010000201.1:0-6630 GCA_031389835.1 Chloroflexota bacterium | reverse complement strand
GGCGCGCCTGGTGCCCAAAATGGACCCCGGACTCCAGGAGTTGCTTCATGGTGACAACGGCCACGTGGGCCTCCCTTTTTCCTCCGCCTCCGTCAGCTCACTTCAGGTCGCCGTCGCGCCAGGCGCGAATAGCGAGGGTCGAAGCGATCGGGAAGGCGTGCGTGATACCGAGCGAAACGCCCGATCCGAGATCGATTGTACGCGATAAACAAACGAGCGGCCCGGTTTCCCGGGCCGCTCGTGGACTGCGATATCGCAGACGCTTTAGGTCAGGTTGTTGCCGATGTTGCTGAAGATGTTCTGGAGCTGGCCGCGAAGGAAGATCATGGCCACGATGACGGCAATAGCGATGACGGCAATGATGAGTGCATATTCGACGAGGCCCTGACCCTCTTCGTCACGGAAGAAAGCGATCATGAGAACCTCCTTTCCCTGCGTGCTGGCCGGACAAACAAGCGTCCGGACCTGTGGAAACTCTAGGTGGTACCCACCGCCGGACAACCCCTACAGGCGGGTGTCCGGTCGTCCTGATACGCGCGGGCCACCGGTACTGCCGTACGGGGGCTTTCGCCTAGCGGAAGTCGGGATGGCCTCGGGAGGAGATCTCATCCCGAAGCGATTCGAGCGCGCTTCGCGGCCGGTCCGGAGGAAGGTGCGAGCCCAGGGAGTCGGCCACGGCGTCGCGTAGCTCCGGCAACGTGCAGCCGAAGAGCTCACCGCTGGTCTCGAACTCAGCTCGCAGCCGGAGGAATCCGAAAGGGTTGTGGCGCGAAACATCGAGTCCGCTGCAGAGCTCGTCCAGAAGCGAGTACAGGGTCCGGCGGCCGTCCAGCGAGAGGCCGTCGAGCCAGGTCGACACGAGCTTCGCCGCGCGCTCGTCCACGTCTCGCGATTATGGCGACTGCCCCGCGCTAGGCCTTACAGAATTCCGCGACGGTCGCGGCGACATCATCGCGTGGCACGCGGTGGAGACGCGCATCCGGAAGTGACGCGAGCATCCGCGCCCCGTACTCGCGCATGATCGCGCGCCGATCGAGCAGGACCACCGCGCCCCGATCGGTACGCGTACGGATCAAGCGACCGAAGCCCTGACGCAGCCGCAGCGCTGCCTGCGGCACCTGGAACTCGGCGAAAGGATCTTCGTAGCGCTCGGCCCGGCCCTGCACCAGCGGATCGTCGGGGACGGCGAAGGGCAGGCGCGCGATGACGACGCAGCGGAGAAGGTCACCAGGGAGGTCAACACCCTCCCAGAACGACTGCGTTCCGAGCAGCACGGCGCGTCCCGCGGCGAAGCGTTCGAGCAGTGCTCGACGCGAGCCGTCGACGCCCTGCGTCAGCACCGCGATCCCTGACTCCTCCAATTGACCGAGGCGCCCGGCGACGTCGCGCATCGAGCCGTGCGCGGTGAACAGGACCAGGGTGCGGCCGTCGAGTGCGCGGCCGATCTCGGTGATGGTCTGCGCGGTCTCTTCGGCGAAGTCCGGCTCCGAGGGAAGGGCTCCGTCGTCCGGCACCACGAGGATCGCCTGCTCGTCGTACCGGAAAGGGGACCCGAAAGCGCTCGCGTGTCCCTTGTCAGTGAGGCCGAATCGCTCGAGCGCGAAGGCGAACGAGCCGGCCACGGCCAGCGTCGCCGAGGTGAAGATGGCGGAGCGACGAGGCGCGACGAGTCCTCGCTGCAGCGCGTCGCCAAGGTAGGACGGCGCGACGTGGAGCGACACCGCGCCGTTTGAAGAGCGCTCGATCCACACGATGTCGCCGCCGCGCGGTTGGTGGACGCCGCGCGCCAGGGCGACCTGCACGCCGCGGAGCTCGGCGAGCCCGGACGCGAGGTCCGCCTCGTCGTCCTCGTCACTCGTAACCGAGCGCAGACGCTCCGCCGCGGCGGCGATGCCGGCGAGTGCGTCCGCAAGGCGCTCGGATGCGAGCTCGACCGGGAGCCACTGCTCGTCGCTCGCGCGCACGCCCGCGGTGACGCGAAGCTTGTCCTCGGTCGGACCCAGTGGCTCCAGGACCGCGGCGAGCGCGGCGATGACCTCGCCGCCGCGCTCGTGCGCCGATGCGATCTCGCGACGCAGATCCTCCGCGGTGACCGCGCGCTCGTCGCGGAGCGCCGATGTGACGGCGGGCGTGTGTGCGATGCGCTCGAACGCGCGCCGCATGACGCGCTCCTCGAGCACCAGGCCGAAGGCGTCCGTCGCGACGTCCTCGAGGCGGTGCGCTTCGTCGACGACGAGATGATCGGTCTCCGGCAGAAGCACGCCGCGCATGCGCGCGTCCTGCAGGAGCAGCGCGTGATTCGTCACCACGATGCCCGCGCGCGCGGCGGCTTCGCGCGCGCGCTGGAGATAGCAGCCACCCGCGACACGCGCGCAGCGGCGCGCGTCGCATGTCTCGTCGTCCGCGGACACACGGCCCCAGAGCTCGTTCTCGGACCCGAGCAGATTCAGCTCGGCCCGATCGCCCGTGCTGGTAGCTGTGCGCCACACGAGCGTCTTGAGTAAGAGCCGTGCTTCATCGCGCGTCGCGACGAGGCCGCGGAACGATTGCCACCGGCGCGGGCAGAGATAGTTCGACCGACCTTTCAGTACCGCGACCTCAACGGTCGATCCGAGCGCCGTCTGCAACGCCGGCAGGTCTTTGCGAACGAGCTGGTCTTGCAGTGGCAGCGTGTGCGTGCTGACGATCACGCGCTCGCCACCGAGGGCTCTGCCGACGGCGGGGACCAGATACGCGAGCGACTTTCCCACCCCCGTGCCGGCCTCCGCGAGCAGGGCGCCCCCGTCGCGGAACGTCGCTTCGATGGCGGCGGCCAGCGCGCGCTGCTGCGGGCGGTCCTCGTAGCCCGCGAGACGACGCGCGAGCGGGCCATCGGGCGCGAACACCGCGTCGACGGTCACCGACGCGCCGGCGAGTCCGGACGACCGCGCCGCGGGCGGCGTCGTGAGTCGCGACCGATCCCAGGCACCGCGCACTGCCCCGCGCAGCGCCCCGGCGAAGAACGACGCGTAGGCCGACCCAAGGAGTGGCGCGTACGCCTGCGCCTCTTCGAGCACCGCGATCGGGAGCTCGCGCGCGCGTCGTCCGAGGTCGGCGAGCACCGCGGCGCAGGTCAGCGCGTCGTCGAGCGCGCGGTGCGCCGACTCAGGGTGGATACCGGCGTCAGCGGCCAGCGCCTGCAGCGCGTAGGTGGGCGCCGACGGCATGAGGATCGATGCGAGCTCCGCGGTGTCGAGCCGCTCGAACGGCCCCAGCTCGACGCGCTCAAGGAAGGCGAGGTCGAAGCCGACGTTGTGGCCCGCGACAGGCGCGCCCGCTATGAACGAGGCGATCTGGCCGATCACCGATTCGAGCGCGGGGGCACCCGCGAGATCCCCGTCGCGGATGCCTGTGAGGCGCGTGATCGCCGGCCCGACGCCGACACCCGGATCGACGAACGTGCTCAAGCGCTCGCCCAGCGTGACGGAGCCGTCCTCCTCGAGACGCACGCGCACCGCGCCGATCTCGATGACGCGGTCCGACGCCGGGTCGAACCCGGTGGTCTCGAGGTCGAGTGCGACGAGCTCCAGTGCTTCGCCGATCTAGCCGCGGCCCTGCCGCGGAGCCGCTAGGGATAGATGCCGCGGGTGAGCGTTGCCTCCGCCACGCGCGCGACCGCGACCATGTACGCCGCGGTGCGCATGTCGACCTTGTTCTTCTTGTGCATCTCGAGGACGTCGTTGAACGACTTCACCATGACCTCTTTGAGACGGGCGTTGATGGTCGCTTCGCGCCAGAAGAGGTTCTGCAGGTCCTGCACCCATTCGAAGTACGAGACGGTCACGCCACCCGCGTTGCAGAGGATGTCCGGGATGAGGAAGACGCCCTTGTTGAAGAGGATGCGGTCTGCTTCCGGGCTGGTGGGTCCGTTCGCGGCCTCCGCGACGATCTTCGCGTTGATCCGAGGGGCGTTGTGCTCGCCGATCTGGTTCTCGATCGCCGCGGGGATGAGGATGTCGCAGTCCAGCTCGAGGAGCTCGGCGTTGGTGACCTTGTCCGAGCCGGGTAGTCCGACGACCGAACCGGTCTCGCGCTTCCACGCGTCGACCTTCTGTGGGTCGAGTCCCTTCGGGTTGTAGACACCGCCGCTCGTGTCCGATACCGCGACCACGCGAGCGCCGATCTCTGCCATGAGCTTCGCGGAGAACGAGCCGGCGTTGCCGAAGCCCTGGACCACGACCCGTGCGTCCTCGAGGTCCATACCCAGGTACTTTGCGGCATCGATGATCGTGTAGACCGCGCCGCGCGCCGTGGCTTCGTTGCGCCCCTCGCTGCCTCCGATCGACAGCGGCTTGCCGGTCACGACGGCGAGCGCCGTGTAGCCCTTGTGCATCGAGTACGTGTCCATGATCCAGGCCATGGTCTGCGCGTTGGTGTTCACGTCGGGCGCGGGAATGTCGCGATCCGGACCGATGAGAAGCTCTATCTCCGTCGTGTAGCGCCGCGTGAGGGTCTAGAGCTGTTGTGCGCTCATCGTCTTCGGGTCGCAGATGACGCCGCCTTTGGCGCCGCCGTACGGGATGCCGACGACCGCACACTTCCACGTCATCCACATCGCAAGGGCCTTGACCTCGCCCAGAGAGACGGACGGGTGATAGCGGATGCCGCCCTTCCCCGGTCCGCGCGTCGTGTTGTGCTGAATGCGGTATCCGGTGAACACCTTTACGACGCCGTCAGCCATGCGCACCGGGAAGTGGACCGTCAGCTCACGCTGGCACTCCGCGAGGATCGCGCGCATGTTCGGGTCGAGGTGGAGCTTGTCCGCCGCGATGCCGAACTGCTCGAGCGCGACCGACCACGGATCGCGCTGGGTGTGATCGATGACTGCTGACTTCGAGGCCACGGTCTCCTCCTAGTATCTCGCGCCGCTGATCTTGTCCACGACGAGCCAATCGTTCGTGGTGCGGCCCGCAGCGTACGCGCTGTTCCAATTCTTGAGCACGATGCGGCGAAAGCCCTGCGCGACGAGCGTCTCGCGCCAGGATCGCAGGCCGCGTGTCACAAAGGGAGTGAGCCGCACGTTCATGCTGGGCACCAGCAGGCCCTCGAGGTGCCGTTTGCGCTCGAGAAGCGGGATCTCGATGAGCGACTCGCCGTCGACCTCCAGCAGATCGAACGCGGCGAAGATCAGATGCGTGCTCGCGTTGCGCGTGAACGCGTTCCCTTCGGGATCGATCTCCAGCTCCGACTCGTCCCGCCAGTCCGAGACCAGGACGCCGTCGATGATCGCCGTCGTGCAGCGCGCCTCGGCGACGATCGCGTCGTAGAGCTCGCGCGGTCCTTCGACCTCGCCGCCGTACCCAACGAAATGCGCCCCACCGTGCCCGACGCGCGCGAGAGCCCGCTTCCCTATCCAGTCCGGCTCGAGGATGTGGTTCGGTAGCTCTCCGCGTTCGCGGACGTAGCGGGGACGCTGAGGCGCCAGGTCCGCGCCCAAAACGGTCTTCAACTAAGCCGAGTATCCCATCCTCTTGACATCCAGAACAGGCGTTCTAACATGCGAACGCACGTTCCAATCAGTCTTAGGGGAGCAAACAAATGGCTGTAACCGCGTTCTCGGTTCGAGGTGCCCTTCCCCCACCCCACACGCCGGCGGCGTCCGCCTGGCGGATGCCGCCGCGCGTGTACTCGCCGCTGTACCCGCGCCGCCTGACGCAGCCAATGGCGGTCCGATCGACGCAAAGCGCAGTCGTGATCGCGGGTGCGCCGGCCGCTGCGCGACGCGGATCACGCTTGTCATTCCTCAAGAGATGAGGCCTTGCGCTAACCAGACCCTTCTTCGCCGCTGAGCGCGGCCGGCCGCCGAGGGCCCCCGCGCGCGAGGGGCCCCGTCCCGAAGGGATGGGTCTCGCGCGAATAGAGGGTTTCGGCGGCCGGACGCGCGGGGGTTCGAAATGGCAGCTAGCGCGAGGCCTTGTTCTCGCCGTCCTCGCCTCTGGCGAATGCCGCGAGCGGCGCAGCGAGGGAGGCGAACTCGGCCGGGATGATCCACTTCGTCGACGGTGACGCTCCGATCGTCTTGAGTGCCTCGAGGTACTGGAGCGTCATCGTCCGCGCGTCAGCGTGGTTCGCGGTGTTGTTGATCTGATCGAGCGCGAGCGCGAAGCCCTCCGCTCGGAGGATCGCGGACTGGCGAGCGCCCTCGGCCTGGAGGATGTTCGACTGCTTGTCGCCCTCGGCGACGAGGATCGCGGCCTGCTTCTTTCCCTCGGCGTCGAGGATCGCCGCGCGCCGGCCACGCTCTGCCGCCATCTGGCGGTTCATCGCGTCCTGGATCTCCCGCGGCGGTGTGATCTCGCGGATCTCAACGGTCGTGACCTTCACGCCCCAGCGCTGGGTCACGTCGTCGAGCTTTACGCGGAGCACGCTGTTGATCTGCTCTCGTTTTGCGAGCACATCATCGAGCGGGATGTCGCCGATCACGGCACGCAGTGTCGTGGTGGCGATGCCTTGGACGGCGGTGCGGAAGTTCTGCACCTTGAGCACCGAGTCGGCGGCCTGATCGACGCGCTGATAGATGAGGAAATCGATGGTGATCGGAGCGTTGTCCTTCGTGATGCAGGTCTGCTGCGGGATCTCGACGACGAACTC
>JANMSU010000191.1:0-1757 GCA_031389835.1 Chloroflexota bacterium | reverse complement strand
TGGCAATGGCGGAGAGCAGCTCGAGGTCACCCTCGTCGTACGCATTGGGCCGCGAGCTCTGGGCAGAGATGGCGCCGATCGCCTTTCCGTGCAGGCGCAGCGGCGCGACGATGATCGATCGCTCGACGACCTTCCCCCACGCACTGCGCGGTGGGAGCTTCAGGCGCACGCGATCCCGCTCGGCGTCATGGAGCAGGATCGGCTTGTCGCGCTCGACCGCGAGTCCACCGAGGGTGCCGGCCATGGGGCTTTCCTCCGGCTCCATCTCCTCGCCGCCGTCGTAGAGATAGCGGAACGACAGCGTGCCCCGCTCCGGAACGGCGATCGCGACGTAGAACGCGTCGACGTCAAGCGCCTTCCGGACCTGCTCGAAGACTTCGCGGAAGACCTTGACCGGATCGAGCGAGCTGCCGACGGAGTGGCCGACGTCGACGAGCGTCGCGAGCAGGCGCGCGCGGCGCTCCGCCGCGAAGCGCGCGCGGATATCGAGGTAGCCGATGAAGAAGAGCGGGATCCCCGGCACGAGGAACCACGGCTCGATGAGCACGACCTGGACGGTGATCACGGCCGCGAGACTCCACAGGAGCTGAGCGCGCACCGTGCGGTCCACCCATAGACGCGTGACCTTGTCGAAGCTCACGTTTCGTAGCGCGCGCTGCAACAGCACGATCTGCGCGATGTCGACGAACACCAGGATCAGGACGGAGGCGACGCCGGCGATGATGGTGGCGGCAGTCGGCTCGACCAGGGAGAGAAGCTCGCTGCGGACGAGCGTGTACACGACGGCGGCCGTGCCGGTGGCGACGGCCACCGATGCGGCGTTGCGAATCATCTGAAGGGAGCCCTTCCCCGAGAGGACGTCGATGAGCAGGCGCGCCGCTGCCGACATGCACGCCACGGCGCCCGGCGGCATGAGGACGATGCCCGCGATCACGGCTACGTCAGACGCCGACAGCTCCGTGTTCGTCTGGACGCGGATCGGGCGGACCGAGAGGACGAAGGCGGACAGGAAGAGGAGGCCCAGGTACTCGGGGCTGACACGTCCGTCCAGCGCGTCGCGCACCCCAAGCGCCACGTACGGCGTGGCGAGGAGAACGGTGACCGCGATAAGGAACTTCGCGGCGCGCGGAAGTGGCTTCATTTGCTGTGCTTTTTGCCCCTCTTGGGCCGAGCCTAGCACCCAAAACCCCCGAAAAGGGGGTCAGCAGGGCATCAGCGCGTCCGCAGCCACCGTTCGACAAGCAGGACCGCGGCGAAGATCCCAGCGATCACGAGCAGCTCGCCGGCCCCGCCGCGGTCGACCGCGGGCCGGATGACGAGAAACAGGAGCGTCGTCGCCAGGACGACGCCGACCACGATCTGGAACAGGAGACGCTGGCTCAGGCCGATGGAGGCTCCGGCTCTCCGGCGCCAAGGTCGGCTGGCTGACCCCGCATCCGTCGCAGCGCCCACGCGATCGGGTCGTACGTCCGCGTCACGATGCGCTCCTTGAGCGGGATGATGGCGTTGTCGGTGATGTGGATGTCCTCGGGACAGACGTCCGTGCAGCACTTGGTGACGTTGCAGTAGCCGAGGCCGTGCTTCAGGCGCGCGAGGTCGATGCGATCGTTGGTGTCGAGCGGATGCATCTCTAGCGCCGCGAGGCGAACGAAGTACCGGGGTCCCGAGAACGACGGCTTGTTCTCCTCGTGGTCGCGGATGACGTGGCAGACGTCCTGACACAGGAAGCACTCGATGCACTTGTGGAACTCCTGCAC